>CALGNA010000168.1 GCA_937958795.1 uncultured Bdellovibrionales bacterium
TAATAACAAAGCAGGATCAGATCCTCCCAATTCAAGAACCGATTTTTTTCCGAATTTTCCAGCAAGACTTGCAACTGATCGTCCTGCAGACACACTTCCCGTAAGAGTTACTGCAGCTACGCTCTTATCCGCCAGAAGAACTTCAATGTTAGGAACAGGAGCTTTTATAAACTGTATGCCTTCGCCCCAAACAGACTGAGCTAATTCAATAAACTTTTGACTCAAACACCAAACATCTTCGGATGGCTTTAAAAGTACTGGATTCCCAATACCCCATGCTGGAGCCAAAACTCTGATCACCTGCCACAAGGGATAGTTCCAAGGCATAATTGCCAAAACAGGGCCTACTGCCTTAGGAGTTCCAAGCGACAGATAACCCTCTTTTTTATCGTATAATTTTAGCTCTCTTAATGAACTTAGCTCTTTTTCATACCATCTTATACACTGAATGGATTTTCTAACTTCTGCTTTCGACTCAAGCAAACTCTTACCCATCTCCTGAGTTATGAGGAGAGCCAACTCTTTGGCAGCAGACTCAAGAGAGTCTCCAAGTTTTTTGAGTCTTTTTTGACTCAATATAATATGCTCTTCAATATCAATCGAATATTCAGACAAAAAACACTGATAAGACTTTTGAGATTTAGCCAAACTTTGCTCTAACGAGTCATAGCTAAACTCCGCAATAGTCTTTCCAGTATTTGGATTTAAACTTGTAACGACCACCTTCACTTCCTCTTCTTAAGCATCTTCTTTATTTCAGGGTTTTTCTTTATACTTTTCAACAAAAACACCCTCCACATCCAAAGACCAAGCAGCTCATGATTAGATTAAGTGACACAAATTGCTTATTTGTCCTGCATTAAGCCTTCCTAAGGCTTGTGAATCAACAAAAATAACTTTAATACTAAGTTCAAATATTTAAATAAAATAAGAGAGCAGACTTACAAGCAAAATACTAAAGCTCATGAAAATCAAGCTAGGTAGGTAGGCTTAAGTTGAATTTTACACCAGGAATCATAAGGAAACATAATGAATTCTTCTGTCATTGGACATAGTAAATTAGGGCAACCCATTTGGTCCTTCTCATCTAAACCTACAAAAGGACCTCAGGCCCTTATAATAGGCGGAGTTCATGGGGACGAAGTTGAAGGAGTCATTGCAAGCTGGGAACTCCTAAAACTTTTGCAAGAAAAACCTATTCTTGGACTCAATTGGACCCTAATCCCTCAGCTCAATACAGATGGTGTCTACCTTAAGCAGAGGCAAAATTCGGCTGGGGTCGACCTCAATCGAAACCTCCCAACAAAAGACTGGTCTCCTGTAGCGGCAAAACCTAAATACAACCCCGGTCCTGAGCCTTTGAGTGAGCCAGAAAATAAAGCTCTTATTGAGGTCCTAAATAACACAAGCTTTGACTTTGTCTTATCCATCCACTCCTGGAAACCCATGATAAACGTTAATGCTGACTGTACTCCTGAGGCGACAGCAATACATAAAATCACTGGACTTGATATCAAAGAAGATATTGGCTATCCCACACCTGGATCACTAGGGACCTACTTGGGGCATGAGCGCAATATTCCAACAATCACAATGGAAATTGAAAAAGGGATCGACTTTGATAAAGTCATTCAGTTTTATACCCCTTCATTTTATAAAGCCCTAGAAGCTACTCAGGAGGCTAGATCATGAATATTCCACAAATCGGCGAACTCGAAACTATTATCAATAACAGTTTTGATAAGCTTCAAACTATTCCTAAAAATGACTCTCTTGATCCAACCGCCATTGATGCCGTTAAGGCTGCTATTGAGCTCTTAGATACAGGTGAAATCCGAGTTGCGGCTAAACAGGGCGACACCTGGGTCATTAACGAATGGGCAAAAAAAGCCATCTTACTTTATTTTAGGATCAAAAAACTAAAGACCTTTGAAGCTGGAGATTTTAACTTTTTTGATAAAATTCCACTAAAAAAATGGACAGGTGCAGAAGGCGTACGAGTCGTACCACATGCCCTAGCAAGAAAGGGATCATATATTGCCCCCGGCGCAGTTCTTATGCCCTCTTACGTAAACATTGGTGCTTTTGTTGGATCTGGAACCATGGTTGATACTTGGGCCACCGTCGGCTCTTGTGCTCAAATCGGATCCAATGTTCACCTGTCTGGAGGTGTTGGAATTGGTGGAGTCTTAGAGCCACTTCAAGCTCAACCTGTTATCATAGAAGATGATGTTTTCGTTGGAAGCAGATGTATTGTAGTTGAAGGCGTTCAAGTAAAAAAAGGTGCCGTACTTGGTGCTGGGGTTACATTAACAGCAAGCACACCCATTATTGATGTCACTAAAAAAGAGGCAAACTCATTTAAAGGCTATGTTCCAGAAAATGCAGTTATCATCCCAGGTACGAGAACTAAGACTTTTCCGGCAGGAGATTTCCAAATACCTTGCGCACTTATGATTGGCTACAGAACAGATAGCACAGATAAAAAAACCTCTTTAAATCAAGCTCTCAGAAGTTTTGAAGTAAGCGTTTAAAACTCTAACACTCCAAATAAGCCTAGTTGGTTTTTCGTATTAGACTAACAGGGCTTAGTTTTCTTATCCTCATCAACGGAACAAGGGAAGACAACAAACAAAGAGTCACACAAAATAAAATAATAGGCAGAAGAGTCTTAAAATCAATCTTTGCATATAAGTAGGGATCCATATAAATATGCTCAGGTAAAATCTTTAAGGGTTTCCGCTCCATTATAAAAGAGACAATCAAACCAAAAAACAATCCAAGAAAAACACCAGAACCTGTCAGCAACAAACAGAGTCTAAAAAACAAAGACCTTACTTTATTCGCTGACAATCCAACAGCCATAAGTAATCCCATTGTTTGTCTCTTTTGATTTAAGAGTAAAATCAATAAACTGATCATTGAAAAACAAGTTATAAGTGCACTCAAACCTAAAAATAATGCCATGGCATATTTTTCTAACTTTAAAGCTAAAAACAATGACTGATGACGATCTTTCCAAGACTCAGAGCTTATACCTAAATCTGTTTTTAGTTTTTTCTGAAGCGGGAATGCTTTGTATGGGTTTGAAAAATTTAGCTCAAAGCCTCTATCAAACTGAAAAGAAGACATATACTTGATGGCACCAGTCGAAAAGTAAAAGCTTTGATTGTCGCCTTCAGAAAGAGACTCGTTTAGTATTCCCGCAACTTTAAACCTTTGAGTTGGAATAAAAGTCCCAGCGCTCATGAGCAATGACTTCAAAGGGCGTGCAGTCAGCCAAGTCCCTTCCACTAAAGGGCCTTCAGTTGTACTCAATTGCTGCGCAAGGTTTCGACCTAATAAAATCTCAGTTGGTTTAAGTGATTTACCCTCCTGAAGACTATGATATGCAGGCAACATATTCTTTATTATATTAGCTACCCCTTCCGAATCATAGCCAATAGCTTGAGCACCCGAAAACACCGACAGGTCAGAACGCTCAAGCAATAGGTCTGAACGATTAAATTCTTTTATCTTAAAATCATCACTGTAATTTGCAATTTCTTGCTGAATTTGAAGCTTAGAAAGTTTAGATTCTGAAACAACAAGATGCGCTTCCTTTAAAAACAAAGTCTCCTGTAAAGCAGCACCCAAACCCGTCATTATGGATAAGACTAAAACAAGAGCAAAACTCCCAATAAATAGCCCCGCAAAGGTTAACCAACTGGTTACCCTAATGATAGACTCTGTTCTCTTCGAAAAAAAGAAGACTTTAAATAATTCCCAAAACACAACTCTGATTAAACTGATATATGATCCCTTACACAAGCCCTTTCCTTACTATAAACTCTAAATAAGCACTTGAATTTGAGTAAAAAGCTTGGTTAGGATTCTTCCACAAAGTCATTATGGGCGTGTAGCTCAGTTGGGAGAGCATCAGCCTGGCAGGTTGAGGGTCGCAGGTTCGATCCCTGTCACGTCCACCATCTTGATAAAGCATCAAAAATGACCCAAAAAGAGATCAAACTTATGCTTGGCAAACAATTGATGATATTTTCTCTGATGACTGTTTCTCTACTGGCCCATTCGCAAATTGGTTACCGACATCTAAAGCCTGACATAAGCTGGGAAGAACATGGCTTTCATAATGCTAACTTAATTGATATAACTGTAGACGATAGCCTGTTTGACAACACAGATTACGAATACACCCACAGCTTAAATCTAAGTCTTATTGTGGACCAAAATTCCCAATGGACAGAAAAACTTGTCCGTGAAGAGTTTAAAAAAACACTTTATATTTATGCTCAGTGTGGAATTCAAATTAAGAGTGCAAAGTATATTTCAATCAAAATGCCCTTTCAAAATTACGACTTCCTCGCTAAGTATACGGGCAAAGGAAGTACAAAGCTCAATACCACAAGAGCACTTCAAAGTATCTCAAAACTCCCTTCTCACATTGATAAACCCATTATTTTTTTTGCAGAGACATTAGACCAAAGTTTAAATGTCCTGGCATTTCGAGAAAAAACCCATACTAATAATAAAACCAGAGACCTCATAAATACTGCCTATGTCTCAACAAATTTACTTAAAAGTTTTGAAACAGATATCATCAACATAAATTACAGCTCGATGGCTCATGAGCTTGGTCACCTACTTGATTACATTAGACATACAAAATCAGGGCAAATCAACTTAATGAGTAATGATATTCGATTTAAAAGCGATGTATTAACAGAAGACCAGTGTCTCTTGTTCAAAAAGAGCAAGCTTCTTACACCTCTATGACTCTATCAGCTTTAACTCAACAAATTGCAAAAAAACTCAAACAAAAAAAACAAACTCTCTGCAAATCTACAAAGAGTTTTATATTAATCAAATTAAAACTGAGACGACTCATTTATTTCTTAAAACCAACTCGCTCTTGGTTTGACATAAACTTATCATAATTTCCATTTGGGAAATCATTTTCAGCAAGAGCCGTGCACTCTTCCTCCCTCTCTCTCCAGGCATCGTCACCCGTTGAATGACTTCTAACTACAATACTTGTCGTTGGGTTTACTTTATTTCCAGATTGTCTGTAATTACAAGTTCCGTACCATGTGCCCTTTGGAAAATCACCAATCGTCCTTCTGTCTCTATACACAATATTAGACTTAAAGTTACTTGATCCTCTTTTATC
>CALGNA010000169.1 GCA_937958795.1 uncultured Bdellovibrionales bacterium
CGTTTAACCTTGCAAACTCTTGTTCATCTTCTCTTTTAACGGCCGCTTGAACAGGTGTCCCAAGCTCATTTTCAAAAGCATCGATCCAGTCTATAAAGTCAAAACCATTAGACTCATTAAAGTCCAATGCCATCCTAATGTGAGCTTCAGATCTTTGAGCATGAGGAGTTGCTAAAATAGAACTCTCTTTTGAGAGCCAGTCGCCAACCTCTTCAGCACTTATATTCTGCCTACCCTCCATCTGCTTCATCCAATGCTCTTGAATTAATTGTCGAGCCAATGCTGCAGAACAAGGGCAAGTACTTGAATAGTAGACCTTAAAGTCCACAATATACTGACTTAAATTTGCTGTCTTTTGAAACTCTAATTTGACAGGATAATGCCTTAAACCCTCGCGCTTACTAACTAAAGCCTTTCTTACTAAAGGAAGCTCAAACTCCAAATCAAATTTAGCATTTTCACTGCTTCCGCCCTGACTATCGACTAATTTATCTAAACCAGCTTTAGCTGCAGCTAAGCTGAAATTCTCTTCTGACAACTCCTGTAAGATTAAATAAAGCCGGGACATATGGATCCCTTTAGCTTGAGGATCCTTTAAATCTACATAAACACTACTCTTTGCAGGTATATAGAGATTCCCTAACTGATTCTCTTCCACACTCATTTCGGTGTTTATATGACTATTTGAATTATGAGAGTACTTCAGCATGACTTCAACGTCAGACATTCCTACCCAGTCTAAAACTCCTGGAATTATTGCTTTTTGGCTTCCTGTGACATCAGGCATTTGGCTCATTTATAGCCCTCACTTGTTAAGTTGTCCCATACCATGATCAGTCCTCATTGAAAAGCATTCTCATTGAGTATTCTTATTTTTTTACTGACACCAGTCTCTGAGTGCTTTTCTCCTCATCTGACCGCATCAAGGCTCTCTATTCTACAAAAAGCCCTTATTATCTATAGCTTACAGAGTGCTGCTTATGAGTTCTGCAACTCTATAGGTAAACATCTAACGAATTAAAGTGATAAAGGATAAACACTGGCTTATGAAAACTTCAAAACCCAAACTCAAATGGCTTATTGTCCCCGCTATTCTTATCTTCTTTGTTTTGTTCTACGCTCTTGGCCTTCATAAGTACTTGAGCTTTGAGTATCTCAAATCTCAACAAAATCACTTATCTGGTTTAGTTCAGGATCATTTCTTTGTATCAGTCCTTCTCTTTTTTCTTGGTTATACCTTACTAACAACCATAGCCTTTCCGGGAGCATCAATCCTAACTATTTTAGCGGGTGCTCTTTTTGGTTTTTGGAAAGGGCTTATTCTTGTTTCTTTTGCTAGCTCAATTGGCTCGACACTCTGTTTTTTACTAGGCAGAACCTTATTTAAAGACTGGGTCCAAGAAAAATTTGGCAAAGGCTTAAAACCTTTTAATGATGGCATTCAAAAAGAAGGAGCTTTTTACCTTTTCTCAATCAGACTCATTCCACTTTTTCCATTATTTGTTGTAAACCTTGCATTAGCTCTAACACCTATTAAAACCTGGGTCTTCTACTGGGTTAGCCAAGTCGGAATGCTAGCCGGGACTGCTGTTTACGTAAACGCAGGGACACAGCTCAGTAAACTAGAAAACCTCTCAGGAATCGCTTCACCATCACTTTTAGTTTCATTCGTTCTTTTAGGCTTGTTCCCTCTTTTAGTTAAAAAGGCCTTACCAGTCATAAAAAAAATCATCTCTAAAAAGTAACAATAGCTCATTCAAAGGATTTATTCTTATGCCCTTAACAAAAAAATTTGACTACAACATGATCGTCATCGGCGGGGGAAGTGCAGGACTGGTTACGGCCTACATCGCTGCTCTTCTTAATGCTAAAGTCTTACTCATAGAAAAGCATAAGATGGGCGGAGACTGTTTAAACACAGGCTGTGTTCCAAGCAAGGCTCTTATTCGTTCTGCAAAAATTGCTGGTATGAATTTAAAAGCTAAAAAGTTTGGATTTAAATCTATACAAACAGATTTTGATTTTTCAGATATCATGGAAAGAGTTCAAAGCATTATAAAAAAAATTGAGCCTCATGACTCAATGGAAAGATACAGATCTCTAGGAGTAGAATGTATCCAAGGGGAAGCTTACATAAAAGACAAACATCATATTAAAGTCCTAGACAAAGTCTATTCAACTAAAAACATTGTCATTGCAACTGGAGCCTCTCCAAGAGGGCTTTGCATACCAGGGCTAGAACAAGACTCCATACTTACTTCAGAAAATTTTTGGGATTTAAGAGAACAACCAAAAAAACTACTTGTACTTGGAAGTGGACCTATTGGTGCTGAGCTTTCCCAATCAATGAACCGACTCGGAAGTAAAGTCACGGTATTAGAAAAAAATCCTTCAGGTCACATTTTAGGAGCCGAAGACACAAAGACTTCTGATATTATTAGAGAGCAAATGAAATCAGAAGGGGTCAACTTTGTATTTGGTTTTGATGATTTAACAGTTATAAAAAACACTCAACTCAATTTACCAAATGAATACATAGCTCAGATGACAAAAGATGGAAAAACGCAAGAGGTTGAATTCAATAAACTCTTTTTGTCCGTTGGAAGAGTGCCAAACACAAGAGGGTTTGGTTTAGAGAATTTAGTAAATAAAAAAGCCAATCCCAACAATGATGAAACAAAAGCAACCGCAATCAAAAGCATCACCAATAAAAATGGTACCATTAAAACCAATCCCTACTTACAAGTATCGGGACATTCAAATGTTTTCGCCTGTGGGGATGTTGCAGGTCCTTTTCAGCTTACGCACACAGCTGCACATCAAGCTTGGTATGTAGCAGTTAATGCTCTGTTCAGACCCATTCGTTTTAAAGTCGATTACTCAGTGATACCCTGGGCAACATATACCGATCCTGAAATTGCTACCGTTGGATATACTGAAAAAAAGGCCAAACAAGAAAAGATAAACTATGAAGTAATCCATTACGAACTTGAACACTCAGATCGTGCCCTTGCTGATGGTAGCGAAAGTGGCTTGGTACAAGTTTTAACAAACAAAAAAGGTAAGATTTTAGGAGCAACAATTGTCGCTCCTAACGCAAGTGACCTTATCATGGAATATACTCTCGCTATGAAAAACAAACTCTCTCTCAGTAAAATCATGGGAACCGTCCACCCCTACCCAAGTATGAGTGAGGTAAATAAATCAACAGCGAGTCTTTGGAAACAGAACCATAAACCTGACAAGCTACTAAACTTACTCAAGCCTTATCACGGCTGGAGAAGATAAGCTTAAAAGAAAAACTTAGAGGACAAGCCGTTAAATCAAGTACCATAGAGCTTAACTTATTAAAATAGCTCTTATTTTAAGGCTTAGATAAAACTTAGATAAAGCTTAGACGCTATTAAAGTACTATAATTTTCGTAATATCCACTTGATAGCTTCTTACTATCCGTATAATAAAATAGGGATTTATACTATTTATTGCTTTCATGTGAGGTTTAGCTATGATTTTGACTATAAAGACTTTCGTTAGAATTAGTTTCATTATTTTATTGTCCACTTATTCTTTTGCTCAAAACAAAAAAACCAATTTAGATTCCTTTCCTAAGTATATTAGCGAAACCCTAAATCAACTAGAAGGCTACTACACTTATGAGTATCATTATGATTTAGATATTGAAAATTTTGATATTAACCTACTTAAATCAGAACTAGATCATGTAAAAAATGAAATGAAATGGAACCCTGATATTTGTGAAAATAGAATCAAAAGTGAAATCAACGAATTTAATAAATGGATTTCATACGCAAGCACGGACTTAATTGAATTACATAATCTGCTTATGACTAAACTAAATGATTTTCATCATATTTACACTCAGGATACAAAGGTTTTAGAATTAAGAAATAATATTCGTTCTATTCTTGATGCAGAAATTATGACTCTATACGAAACAACTCCTCTAAATAAACAGTTCCGTGATCACTATACAAATCTTGTTCATACAGCTGCTAGAGATAGTGAAGTCACAATACTACCGTGGATACAAACTATTGAGACCGAAATTTCAGACTCTATTACTCAGATTATATCAGAGACCCCTCTAGAGCTTTCACAACCTACTAATAACCAAGAAACTAGTAAACAAGACTCTTTTAATTTTGATTTTGAATATGACCTTTATAACTTAGAGCAGACAGTCACGTTTTGTTTGCCATCTGTCACTAACCCAAACATTACAGACTACTACTACACCCAAGCTTCAAACGAAAATTTTAATCAAATTAAGCTTATGTATAAGCTATGTGCCACATTAGACATTTCAAGTGGAAAAACCATTAAGGGTAAAGACATTATTGAAAGCTTATCCAATTTCGGGACAGGCCTTGATAGTTATAGAAGCAAACGTTATCAGAGGTCAGAAAAAGCAGTCGTTTTAAGCTATACCTCACCATGTTTAGACTATTATGCGCTTGAAAATACTATTTTATCTTATGAGCAAGGTGAATTAGAGTTTTAGTATAAATATTGTTTGTGAGGCGTATTCACTCAAAAGTCGATGACACCGAAGCTTAACTCAGTAATATCATTTTACATTTGTTTTCTCTTGTTCCTTTCGACCAGTGTGAAAAAAATCTTTAGTTCTTTTTCCAGTCCGAGTTTTAATTTTATGGGGTCTAACTTTTTTTGTTCTAATTCCACTTGTTTCTTTAAATAGCTTGAGTGATCTTTTGATTCCATTATTCTTTGTGCTGGAGTTTTTGGAGTATCGTAGGTTTTCTTTATTTTACTTCCTACTCTTTCATTTTTCTTAAGTTTCATTGAAGGTAAAAAAAAGTTATTTAGAGGATTCCAGTATTTCTTGTAAATCTTATTCATTAAAGGAATGAGCTTTGGATCATCAATTCTGTCGTATCCAAATAAGTTTCTAACATGAGTATTATTTTTTTGCTCAACATAGCATTGGTCGTTTTTCTTATAAGGCCTGCCCCTTCTCATGTTGACCTTTTTTTGTCTTAAAGGATTGAGAACTAAATAATTCATCACATCTTTATTTAAAAACTCTGTTCCACAATCAGTATCAAAATTTTCCATTACAATGGGCATGGATTTTTCTATATCTTGAAGGCATTCTTTTATTTGAACACCTCCTTTGGTCC
>CALGNA010000170.1 GCA_937958795.1 uncultured Bdellovibrionales bacterium
TTGATCATTAAGCCAAATATTAGCATGAATTTCCTGTGAACTTCCCACTAAGCCATCAATGTCAGCTCTATATATTTGTAGAGTTCCACGATCAGGGGTTTGTACTTGTTTGCAGTATTTAGATTCAACAATATGGTGAAATTCCTCTTTGCTCGCAAAACGAAGAGCGCTGTTAAACCCTGTGTAGTAAAGTGCGGCATTCCAACAATTGGGACCATGATGAGTATGAGTTGGTAAGCTTATGGATCTAATCATTTTTTTAAAAGAGTCTGTACTTTGGCAATAAAATGAAAAAAAGAAAGCAGATATAAAAATAAAATATTTAATATTCAAAAACCTCCGTGTTTCTGAGTTATTCTTTTCAAAAATATAATGATTTCAGTTTAGTTTATAAACTGAAATAAAAAAAAATTAGAACCTAAAGACGAACTAAAGTTTTAATCTAATTGGTAATTGAACTCGTAAAAGTGCTGAGAGTCTTTAACTTCAATATTCATAGACCCTGATAAGCCTTTAAGTTGGCCTGTTCCAGAATTTGGTACAACTTCTAAAATAAGTAAATGATTTTTATCATTCATAATTCCGTAATGTTGAAGAATAAAACTACCCATTTTTCCATAGAGGCTTCCGGTAACTTTTTCAATGGCTACGTAACCTGCAGATCCTTTTATCGGAGACATGGCTGAGAGCATTTCTCCTTTACTAGAAGCTGATAATAGCCCGTGAAATTGTTTATCAATGGACATGCGGCCCAGTGCTTTATCTTTGTTGTGAGTATTTTTTGTATTTAACTTAACAGTAAATTGACCTTTAATTTTCACGACTTCTCCGATTAAAAGTGACTTTCATCAATACTCTAAAGGTTTTTAGCTAAGAATTAAATTAAAAAGTTCATTATTTTTGTAAAGATGAATGCTAGGTTCAGTTTTTTCTGACTGCTCTATCATTTCACACCCTAAAGCATGCAACAATTTTTCAGATGTGAAAGGAAATTGTACTTTATGAATATAATAGCTTTCAGTTTCATTCGTGTTGGAACTTTCTATGACTTCAAAAAGTGTAGGGTTTCCGGGTCTACAAACATAGATCTGCTTATGTTTAGAGTACTCAAGGCTAATAGGGTGTAATAGCCAGCCTGAAGAAGAGATGTTGTTTACAAATTGCGAGAGACTAGGAACCGTTATGGCTATGTGATGAATGCCAGGTCCTCTCTTCTGGAGAGCCCTATAATAGGGGCCTTCACCAGTAGCTTCCATTAGTAGAATACGACCTAATTCTTGATCAGAGCCAATATAGACTTCTTTAGTCCCTATGGATGGAAATTCTTTCGTTTCATTAATGTGCTCCTTAGGAATTGAGTTGGCTTTAAGGGTTTGTTCAATGGACCTTACGAGAATTGCAATGTGATCAAGAGTTGAGTTCATAGATATGATGGCCTTTTATAAGGATCTCTAAATTTTACCATTTCCATTTATAACCAAACTCGTCACAGGTGGCGCTATAAATTGTTAAATCACTCCAGCTGTTGTTTAGAAAGACGGCTCTTTTTTTGAGCCCTTCTTTTCTTAGGTTTAGGGATCTAGCTAAAAAAATGGAGCGCTTATTTCTTGGGTCAATTCCTGCTTCAATCCTATGAAGTTTTAAGTTTTTGAAGCAATGGTGAATCATCCCATTAACGGATTCTTTACCATATCCCATTTTCCAGTAGTTATTATATATAAAATAACCAAGGTAAGCAGATTGAGCAATAGATCTACTAACATTCATGGCTGAAACGACACCAATAATGTCTTTTGTTTTTTTATCAAAAACAGAAAGATAATAGAATTCATCAGATTTAAGTTTTTTATTATAGTCAGTAATAAGTTTTACAAACTCATTTTGGTTTGTTTTAATTTTTTGTCTCTTGGCAATGTCCCATTCGTTTTGTGGAGGGAGCATTAAGTCATGAGCTTTTTTCCACTTAGGATAATCTTTAGCTGTTAAAGGTCTTAGAATAAGTCGCTTGGTCATTTTTGTTAGGATCATATAGAGTAAATAATAAACTTTATTTATGATATCAAGAAGCGCAATGTAGACATTAGTTGTTAGAAAGAAGAGTACTTATTGGGGCAGAGGGTTTGAGTAAATTAATAATATATATGGATAAATGGAAACTAAAGGACGCAAAACTTTATTATACTAAAAACAGTACGGTAGTCTACAGGCTAAAATTCAAAAATATGAATTGTGCTCTTAAGTTTGATACTAACGAAAAAAATGAAATAAATAATAAAGTAATGGCAGTATTTAAAGGAGAAATTTTTCCAAAGATTATTTATTTTAATCATGAGGCTCTTCTTATGGAATTCATAAAGGGTGAGAGTTTTTTTAGGCAAAAAAGTGTTGGAAACATCTCTGAACTTGATTTTTTTTGTCTAGCCATATGCCAGGCATTAGAATCATTTTATAGATCAGCTCAAAAAAATAACGCTTTGTACGAATTTAGTAAGCTGAATGGAGCTCATTTAGGTTTACGATTTGAATCTTTAATGATGAGAGGGTGTGATAAGGTACAAGACTGTAGTTTTGATCAAGTGAGTCTTTTCCAAAGAGCTATTGTTGTTTCTAGAAAACTTATCGAAAATCAAAGTAACCAGATTTTGCTACATGGAGATGTTCATCCAGGAAATATTTTAAAAAGTTTAGAGACTGATTGGAAGCTCATAGATCCTGATTTTGTAATAGGTGAAAAAGCTTACGATTTAGCTAATGTTTTTTATAATCCGTTTTATGATGGAGAAACTATAGATGATGATGAGCGGATACTGTTAATAGCAAAATATTTTTCATTTTACTTTAACATAGAATTAAAAAAAATATTAGAATATGCCTTTGTATATGGTGCCTTGAGTGTAAGTTGGCAATTAGAAGACAGTGAAGATCCAAGCTTAAGGCAAAAAATAGCTCTTAAGATTGAGAGTCTTCTTTTGCAGTTTTAGGAATTCCACTTTCTGTACCAAATTCATGTTTTGGGTGATCTTCCCAGTAGAAGTCATTCTTCTTACACTCTTGATTTCTCTTTGGGTGCATTGGATAGTAGATTTTATCTTCAGGTACATTTTGTTCTCCAACGACAAGAGCCTTCACGAGTTTGGTAGAGTTGTTAATAAGAGTATGTGCAACTCCTGTGCCCGAAGGGAGTCCAACGCAGTCGCCAGGCTTAAGCTCATATAAATTTCCATTTATCCAAATATCGGGTGTGCCAGAGAGTATAAAAATAAACTCTTCTTCTACTTTGTGCGCATGAGGCCAAGAGCTTCGTTTCCCTGGTTTAAGGATTTCATAATTAATAGCAAGTTTTTCTAATCCAAGTAATGAAGCTAGAGGGGCACCTGTCCCAAAAGTTTCAGTATCGTTTGGGTAGGAAAAAGACTTATCTGTTGAAAGTTCATCACAGTGTTTAATAAAATTTGGTTTAGTTTTCATAAAATTGTTTTATTAATAATAAAACAATAATACAAAGGAAAATAAAACAAAGAATTTACATATTTTAAGCTTATTTGTTTCAATACGAGAATCACTAACTATAAAATAAAGGCATTAAGACCGATAAGTAGATATGAATATATATAAATTAATTTTTGTTGCATCCATGTTATTTCAATTATTTGGTTGTCTGCCCACTGAAGACATTATTCGTATCGGCTTTTCTTCAAATGAAATTGTGTATAACTCTGACAAATCTGGTTCGTATCAAATTTATTCAATGAATTTAGAAACAGGAAAAGAATACCAGTTAACTAATGATCTCGCTC
>CALGNA010000171.1 GCA_937958795.1 uncultured Bdellovibrionales bacterium
GATCAAAGCAGTAGAGAAGGCTTTAACAGAAAAAAGACTTATATTTCTTTCTACACAGGTAGAAATGAATGAGGAAACGCCCTCACCTGAAAGCATCTATCGAGTCGGTACTGTTGCCATGGTTATGCGCATGAGAAAGCTTTCAGATGGTAGAGTTAAAATCCTAGTTCAAGGTATTTCTAAAGCCAGGATTTCTAGATTTGATTCAACCTTTCCTTATTTTGATGTTCAGATTCAAAAAATATCAGATCAGTGTTCTGCATCACCTGAGGATACTAAAAGCTTAATGATGAGTTGCAGAAAAAAACTAGAGGAAGTTATTGCTCTAGGAAAAGTTTTGTCTCCAGACATACTTCTTGTACTTGATGAGGTTCAAGAGCCAGGTAGGTTAGCAGATTTAATTGCAAGCAATCTAAGTCTTGAAATACCTGACTCACAGGGGGTCTTAGAAACTATTGATAGTTATAAAAGACTTGAATTAGTAGATGAAGTTCTAAATAAAGAAATTGAACTTCTTAAAGCTCAAGGCAATTCTCCATCTAAAAACATGGGTAAAGAAAACCTTACGAAGGCCCAAAGAGAGTATTATCTTAGAGAACAGATGAGAGCTATAAAAAATGAACTTGGAGAAGGTGACCCTAAGGCAGATGAAATATCTGAAATTCGTAAGCGAATTGAATCTGCAAATATGCCTGAGAAAGTGAATGCTGAAGTTCTTAAACAGCTTCAGAGGTTTGAAAAAATGCACCCTGACTCTTCAGAAAGCTCTATGGTTAGGAACTATCTAGATTGGATGGCTGACTTACCATGGGCCGTAGAGTCATCAGATGATATTAATCTAGATGAAGCTAAGGCTATTCTTGATGCAGATCACTACTCTTTAGATAAAGCTAAAGATCGTATCTTAGAATTTCTTGCTGTAAGAGCTCTAAACAAAAACCTTACCAAGGGTCCTATTCTATGTTTCTCAGGGCCTCCTGGTGTTGGTAAAACCTCACTTGGTAAAAGTATAGCTAAGGCTATGGGTCGCAAATATCAGAGGATTGCACTTGGTGGTGTAAAGGATGAGGCTGAAATTAGAGGCCACAGACGAACCTATGTCGGAGCTCTACCAGGTAAAATTATTCAAGCTATAAAAGCTTCTGGAACAAAAAATCCGGTTATTGTTTTAGATGAAATTGATAAACTAGGATCTGACTTTAGAGGAGATCCAAGCGCGGCTATGCTTGAGGTTTTAGATCCAGAGCAAAACTTTGCTTTTAAAGATAATTATATCAATGCTGAATTTGACTTATCTAAAGTTCTATTTATTGCAACAGCAAATGTAACTCAGAACATTCCACCAGCTTTAAGAGATAGAATGGAGCTTATTCAGATTCCTGGATACACTCAAAACGATAAGTTAATTATTGCTGAAAACCACCTCGTTGAAAGGCAACTCCATCAAACTGGTTTAACTTCTGATCAAGTTGTATTTAAAAAATCGGGACTCAATACGCTTATTTCTGAATACACTCGCGAAGCTGGCCTAAGAAATCTAGAACGTGAGATTGGATCCGTTTGTAGAAAAGTTGCGCGTCAGATCGTTACAAATGAAACTCTCTCTCTTCCTTTAACTGTTGAAAAAGATTTTGTTTATAAAGTAATGGGCCCACCTAGGTTTATTAAAGAACCAAGACTTACAGAAAATGCGGTTGGTATTGTCACAGGCTTGGCATGGACACAAGCTGGTGGAGAGATCCTGTATGTAGAAGCAATGGCTATGAACGGGTCAGGAAATTTAGTTTTAACTGGTCAACTTGGTGATGTGATGAAGGAGTCTGCACGGGCAGCTATGAGCTATGCTAAAGCACATTGTAACGAACTTGGCATAAGTGAGAGCTGGTTTAAAAAACATGATGTACACGTCCATTTACCAGCAGGGGCTATTCCAAAAGATGGGCCTTCGGCAGGTGTTACTCTTGCAACTGCACTTATTAGCCTTATGACTAAAACTCCAGTAAATGCCAACCTTGCAATGACAGGCGAAATGACTTTAACAGGAAGGGTTTTACCAGTAGGTGGAATTAGAGAAAAAGCCTTGGCAGCCCTTAACAACGGAATTCATAAAGTTATAATACCCGTAAGCAATCAAAAAGACTTAAGTGATATTCCAGCTGAATTTCAGGAAAAGCTTCACTTTATTTTAGTAGAAAATATCGATGAAGTTTTACAGGTTGCATTTAATACTGAGAAAAAACCAATCTCAAGACAAAAGCCAATGGCTGCTTAACTAAAGCCCTTTTATACAACTGAAAAACTTATGTGTTTTAAACAAAAAAAAGCCGATGAAATCACCGGCTTTTTTATTTCATAAAATAAAACTGTCTTTTACTTTACTTGAACTTCAACTCTTCTGTTTTTACGACGACCTTCTGCAGTATCGTTTGTATCGATTGGAGTTGTTTCTCCCAACCCATCAACAGAAATTTTAGTTGCTGGAATACCGTAATTTCTTACTAAGTAATTCTTAACAGCTTGAGCTCTTCTTTTAGAAAGAGTCGTATTGTTAACATCATTACCTTGAGAATCTGTATGCCCTTGAATGTAAACTTGGTTATAAGGATTACTTGTTAAGAAAGCCCCTACTTTATTTACTTCAGACTGAGCAGCTCCACCAAGATTTGCAGAACCTGTAGCAAAGTTTGCTGTGATTGTGAAGTCTCTAATAACTGGAGCATCTTCAATGCTTACTGGTGCAACAGGAATATTTGGAACTTCAGGCATTGCAGGAGTTTCAACCACTGGAGCTTTCATCTTTTTCATCTTAGGAACTGAAGCACCGGCAGCAGCAAGTCCGCCCATTCCAAGTGCAGCAGCTTCAGCGTTTTCACCAAATGCATATCCAAGACCTAAGAAAGCTCTCCAATCAGCATTGTTATTTCCGGCTTCTAGAACACCAACTGTTCCACCAATTCCGATATCAAGACCTGGAGCTGCTTTTACATTAAAACCTAAAAGAAGTTCCATACCTTTTTGATCTACAGTACTTGAAGTATTAGCAAAATCAAAAAGTTGATCAATAGGAGTGTTAGAGTACAACTCAGAGATCATAGTTAGGTTGCTTGTCATTCCAACACTAGCACCAACTGATGCTAAAAGATGGTGCTCATCAACACTATCAACAGCACCCTGAGTTACATAATTTGCTAATGAAGTTGGTCCTGCTGTTCCTTCAGACATTTTATATCTGTAACCAAGGTTAGCTGCTAAGCGGATGTTATCAGTGACTTGCTTATCTGCAGCAAATTCTAGTGATGCACTTAGAGCATCAGTGTCACCAACTAAAAAGCTTTCAGAAAGAAGGCCATAACCAACGCTAAGAACAACTGCTAAACCACCCGTCTCGTCTCCAAGAAGATTGTATTTACCAGCAATACGTACTTGAGAAAAGTTATCATCTGTGTAAGCAACTGTTGGAGCATCAACCTCGTATATAAAGTTACCAGAAGCAGAAACGCCTAATGAGAAATTAGAAAACAAACCAGCAGCAACACTTAACTGACCGCTTAGCAATTGGTTTCCTTGGCTGTAATGAATATTTTCAGCATAATCCGCAAATAGACTAGCTTTCACTGTTCCTACAGGAAGAACTCTTGAAGAGTGTATTGTAAAAAAATCAAGCTGACTTGCAGTTGGGTTGAAAGTTTGAATTTCAGAACCAACATAGTTTGCTTGAGCCATAAAAGGTACGATAACCATGGCAAGTAATGCCACTAAACTGCGTTTTAGCATAAAGATTCTCCTTCACGATTTTGCTACGTTACCATTGAGTTCCTAAATGCCAGTTCTGTCAAGGAAATCTAATGTTTTATGTAGCTATGAATCATTCTTAAAACTCTTAATTTATTTAGTTTTAAAAGGAGCCCTTAATTAAAAATCAAGTATTTCTGAAAGATCTTCTAGTTGAAAATCTAAGTCTAAACCCGAGTCTACTAAACTCTCCGTTTTTTGACTTTGGTATATAGTCTCTATAGCTGTTAAGTCTTGGGTTTTAGGATCATTCCTGTCAGCAGCTTTTTCATTTAGCTTACTATTTAGCTTACTATTTAACTGGCTCTTTCTTTGTGTTTCATGTTTCTGTTTTTCAAACTGATCTTCGAGAACTCTAACTAGGGTCTGAAGATCCGCAACTTGCTCTTTTAAAATAATAAGCTGCTCTTCTTTTTCTTGTAAAATTTGTGCGTATGCTTTTTTTAACTCTTGAACGACATCTTTTTTATAATCACTCTCAGAATCCGTTAGCTTTACTCGCTTAGAACTTGTGCCTTCCTTGCTATTGTACTGAGACATAGACGTAATTTGATCTAAGGTCTGAACCTCTTCTTCGGTACTATCGTTTATATCTTCTTTATTCAGGTCTTCATTTAGTAGAGCCTGTTTCTTCTTCATAAGCCATTCAGGGACTTTCCCAGGACTTGATAGGTAATCCGTTGTAAAACTTTCTCTTTTAGGTTTTGACGTGGTTTTTTTATTATTTTGACTCGATGATCTGGATTTTCTAACTTCTAAGGCTTTATCTGGGAGAATATATTTTCCCTCATCAAGTCTATACGGAATACTGTCAGACTTAATCCTTCTCCTCAATGTAGAAACACTAACTCCATATTTTAATGAATATTCGTGAAGTGGGATTCCATTTTGAGTAGCCAAAGAGCCTCCAAAAGCTTAAGCACCATTGAACGTGGTCAAACACGATCACTTTGAATATCCCAATTAATTTGCAAACAGTAAAGTACTTTTATCTATCTAAAACATGAAGCCCAATAGAACAGGACCTAAGACACAGAAAAGAATACAAAAGAATAAGCCTATTTTCTCCATTAAATAGGACCTACGGCTTACCTTCCTCAAATCCA
>CALGNA010000172.1 GCA_937958795.1 uncultured Bdellovibrionales bacterium
ATGGAATCAGCCTATTCAGTTTTTATCAAATATTAGAGCTCTACTTTCTGAAAATCCATTAGAATCTTTTGTTCAGTCAGCGCAGTTTACTCATATTCCAAATTTGAGAATTCCATTGGAGCAGAGTTTCTTTTTGCCGGATGATAAGCTTGGTTTAAAGTTAAATACTGGTTTTATGAAAAATATTTGTAATATGCATTTTATGAAAATTCTTACAGGTCAGTTAGATGACGAAGGCTATTGGGTTCCAGAACAGTATATAAAAACTTATAAAAAAATGTATGAGTATAATTCAATCAATAGAATGGTGAGTTTTCTAAATGAAATGAGAGCTTTTGGCTTATGTTTTGAATTATATAACTCACCTTCGTTGCGAAGAGAATGGGGTGGTAATCTTCAGCATAATGTGGCTGTTTTGCAACAGTTCATTGATGTTGAGGAAGGGGTAGATTTTGAATCATTTTTAAGTCCTGCTCATTATTACTATAATTTGGTTACTCTTCCGGATTTAGAACAGCCTCATTATATTATGGATTGGAAATCCCAAAAAATTGAAAAAAATGAATTTAGTTCTAGTGAAAAAACTGAATATATTTCAACAAACTATCTTACTTTTCATGATCAAAATGTAGAGAGTTTGTTTGATAAACAAATGAAATACCTATTTAGAGAGTCAGAGCCATTGATTGCTATGTTGAGGCCTATTTTAGGTGTTGTAGAAAGCAATGGTGGAGAAAAAGAATGTGAGAAATTAGATGAGCTAAGTATTCAAATGCCTAAGCTTTATCCTGTTTTATTTGAAGAAGTCTTAAGATACAAAAACTTATTTTATGATTTTTTATGTAAAGGTGAAGAGAGTACGCAGAGTGAAGCGGATGCAAACTACTATGATCTTCTAACCCCGTTGGAGAACCATTCATTTATTATGCAATCCATGAAATCTCATTTTTATAAATATGGGCAGTTTCCGAGTATCATTGAAATGTCTGCAGAGGGTTGGTAAAATGGATTTTAGTTACTTTGATCAAGAAAGCTATTCAGATTTAGTTTTGTACATTTTGAAAGAAAAAAAGAATGTAGAGGATGTTAGCTTAAACAAGAAACAGTTGTCAGAAAAGTTAGGCTTACAGCAAAGTCATTTAAGTCGATTTTTCGCAGGTGAAGTTTTTTTGAACTCAGATCATCATTATCTTTTAAAAAAAGAGTATGATTTTAACAAGGATGAGAGTGAGTTTTTAGATTGTTTGTATGATATTTCTAAGACAGGCTTAGAATCACGTTCTGCTGAGTTGCTAAAGAAAAAGAAAGCTATTCGTTTAAATGCTAAAGATGCAAAAAAATCTCTGCAAACTGGATCTAATGTAGAAAATCTTAATAGCGAGAACTTAATACTCTACTATCATCAACCTTATCATATGATTGTTCATATGCTATTAATTTGCGAGTCGATAGGTTCATCAACTAAGTTACAAGAAAAACTGATTCAAGAAAAGTTAGGCATTCCTCAGCTCTATCTAGTTCAAATTTTAGAACGCCTAAGGGATTTAAAGTTTATTTGTATTGTAAATAATAAATATCAAGTTGCTAAGCCTGCTATGCACTTAGAGAAGAGTTCACCTTTTCAAAAAACCTACCAGGCCATTATGAAAAATTTTTCACAAAATTATCTTTTACAATTCCCAGATAAGGCCATTCAAAACTATTCAGTTACATTTACTTTAAGTGATAAAAACATGGAGCAAGCTTCTTCGCTCTTTTTAAAGCTAGTAAAGGACCTTCAGGACTTATCTCTTCATGAAAAGCCAGACAACTGCTACCAGTTTAATTTAGACTTTTTTAAGTATTAAAAACTCTTTAAGGGCTAAAAATACTTATAAATTGAGCTGAAGTGTTTGTAATTTTGAGCAGAGGCTTAATCCTTGTGTTTCGCATGAAACCTGTACTAAAAAAGGGTCTCGAAAGGAGATTTATATGAATTTAGTAGCTATGCTTTTAAAGAATCCAAAAGTGGTAGGTCAGATTGCGAAACAGTTTGGGTTAAGTGATAACCAAGCCCAATCAGCAATGGCTCCGATGTTGGGTAATTTAGTGAAATCTATGCAAGGCAATGTATCTAAAGAAGGTGGGTTAGAGGCTTTATTAGGTGCTATTAAATCTGGAAATCATGGTTCAATTTTTGATAATTTAAATCAACTTTCTAGTCTTTCATCTGTTGAAGAGGGGAACGGTATTTTAGGTCACTTATTAGGTGATAAAGAAAAAAGCCGTGAAGTTGCAAAAGAAGCAGCAAAAGTAAGTGGGGTTGATTACGGAATAACAAAAAAAATTCTTCCTTTATTAGCAAAAGTAGCAATGGCTGGTTTAAATAAGGGAGCATCTAAATCAGGCCTCATGCCACAGTTGGCTTCAATGCTTGGTGGCCAAAAAGTAGAGCGTAATCAACTCTCTGGATTTGCTAGGCTATTAGACTTGGATGGTGATGGTAAGGTGATTGATAATATTCTTGGTTTAGCTAAGAAATTTTTAAGATAAGATAAATAGAGAATGAATTCGATTCTTAGGAAAATAATTATATTGGAGTGGAAATGAATTTTTTAAAGATAGCTTTGATTGGTTTTTTATTTTCAGGCTTAAGCTTTGCTAAGTCTGAGATTAAGATTTTAAAAGATGCAGGGGTTGTAAATATTAATCTCATTAATCTTAATGAAAACTGCAACAAAGAGACTTCGACCGAGTTAGGTCCATATTCATATAACCCTGTTGAGAACACAAGAGATTATTCATACTTAGATTATATGGATAGTTGTCAAAAAACTGTTGAAGTCGAAGGGCCTTATACTGTGGCTTTGCCTAAGCTTGAGGGTCTTATATTTACAATAACTAAGGGGAATGATGAGGCAAATAGCTCTGAGGTCGTTTTGTTCTCAACAGGAGAAGATGGGTATTATGAGTTTTTTGGTAACGAAGATAGTATAAATATTTATGCTGAAAGTTATATGGATGATAATAAATCAGATTGTAAAAGTTATGAAAATCCGGAAATATCTGAAGCTCTTGCCGGTCACGACGGTAACGGGGACCTTGAGATGGATAGGTTTGAAACAATTATGAATCAGTGTATTATCAGTCTCGATGGTTCTGTGGAGAAGCATCAAGATCAACTTAGTTACTTTTTTGAGCTCAGTCATCGTTTCTTTTATGTTGAGATCTCTTCTAGTTACTTTGAATTTACTAAAGATATAGATTAAGCTTATTTGGCTAAAGTGTTTAACAAAAATCTTGTAAGCTTTTCTCTAAGTTTGCAAGAGTGATATTCTCAATCGATCCTTGGCACATATGAGGTTTTCCTCCGCCTTTACCACCAAATTTCTCACTTAAAAAACTAAAAACTTTTTTGGCGTTTTTATCCTGATCTAAGTCATTTGTACTCATGATAATACAAGGTAAAAGGTTTTTAGTGTCCTTTTTACCCAGAACAATGGCTACCGTTCGTTTTTTATTTTTTTTAAGAGATTGATCTGCTACCTGTCTTAGAAAAGTTCTATCTTCAGATGCTACTTGCTGGACTAGAAAAAGATCAGCAATTTTTGAAGAACTTTGATTTTGAGAGTTTTGCAATAAAGACTGAATTTCTTGGTCCTTGCTTTTGAGTTCTGCTTTTAACTTTAAAAGACGTTTAACAAATGCAGAAGGGTCTCTCCAATCAAATTGGATTTTAGCTTCTGTCTCAATACCATCAGTTAAGCTGGCTAGTGTATCGTTTATGCTTTTAAATGCAGAGTAGGATACTTGAGCTTCAATTCGTCTTACTCCAGCCTGAACACCTGTTTCAGATATAATTTTAAATCCACCAATTTGAGAAAGATCACTCACGTGAGTGCCGCCACATAATTCTGTGGAATGAGGTCCAAGTTCAATCACGCGAACCTTGTCCGAATACTTGTTGTCAAAAAAAGCGAGTGCTCCTTGTTCAATGGCATCATCGTAGGTAGTTTCAAATTTACGAGGAGTTGAATCTTCTTGAATCCAATTGTTTACAAGTTGTTCCACCTTTAAAATTTGATCTGTAGATAAGGGAGCGTCGGCTTTAAAATCAAAACGTAAAGAATCTGCATTAACCAATGACCCTGCTTGCTGTGTTTCAGGCCCAAGTACGTGTCTAAGTGCAGAATGGAGTAAATGAGTTGCAGAGTGGTGGGCCTGAGTTGAAAGTCTTTTTGGCTTATCAATTTTTGCAATGACCTCAGAGTCTTTATTTAGTGATCCAGTATTGATTTTAACCAAATGCAAAATATGATCTT
>CALGNA010000173.1 GCA_937958795.1 uncultured Bdellovibrionales bacterium
TTTTTCAAGGATCCGTGACAAACCTAAGCCTTACTCCTTTACCTAAAATAATTGCTACTGGTGATGCACAAATTAAATTCGAAGGACAAACAAAGTACCTCCTTTCTGGCAAGGCTCAACTGGATTCACTTTTAATTGAAACTGAATTTGAAGACACACAAGCTACTAACTATATTGAACAAAGCTCATTTCTTCCCGAGATAAGTGGAACCTTTCATGACCCGATTAGCTTAGATCTAGACATTGAACGTCCTAAAAGTGGGGTTATAATACGTAACTCACTTATGGACGGACAACTAAATGGCAAAATGAAGCTGACAGGAAATATAACCAACCCATTAGGGTCAGGGAACTTACTAGCAACGAGGGAATCAAAATTAAACTTACAAGGTAACTTATTTGATATCAACTTTTTAGAAGTTAATTATGACAATCAGTTTTTATATGACCCAACTCTAAACCTCGAAGCAACAGGACTTATTCAAGAAAAACAATCCAACGAAAATAATATCTATAGAATAAAACTCAACCTTCAAGATACTGCCACTAACCCTCAAATTAAGTTCACAAGTGACCCCCCTCTAGAACAAGCACAAATCATTTCACTAGTGACGTTCGGAGTTAGTGAGTTTGAAAACATCAATCAAGAAATCAGTTCAAACTTTCAGCAACAGCAGACTCAGTTCCAAATTGGCTCTCTTTTTTTTAACAATCAAATTGGTAAAGAAATCCAAGAAAGACTTGGCCTTAGTGTTAAAATGACTCAATCCTATGACGAAGGCGAAACCAGCCCAGTGGTTGAGGTGGAAAAAACCTGGTCTGACAAAACAAAAACAAAAGCATCTCAATCTTTTGGCAACCAAAGAAAAACAAAAGCTAAAGTAGAATATCAAGTGAATAAATTTTTATCTCTTGAGTCTAACTGGGAAAACGAACAACTTGAAGATGCAAGTGGCGTCTCCCAACAAGGAAACCAGAATGAGAAAGATATTTTGGGTGTAGATTTAATTTATAGGTATGAGTTTGATTAATACTATAAACTCAATCTTTTTTATAACACTTGTCTTTTGCTCTATCTTCCTTAAAGCAATACCTTCCTTTGGTTCTAACTTTATTTCTCAAAATAAAAATCTTGAACTTATTTTAAAGAATGAGTTCCAAAATAGTGACGATCTTAATGCATCAAAGCTTTTGTCCTGGCTTCAAAAAAATAAATATTATGAATCTAAAGTGGATTATAATGAGCAATCTGATTCATACTTTATATCGAATGCTTACATTGTAAACTGGGTTTTTTCAGGTAATGAATTCCTAACTAGAGCTGAACTTCATTCAAAAATTGAAACTTTTCTAGAAGAAAAAAGCCAAAAAGCTGATACTTTTCAAATTATGACTATGCTGAAGTCTTTTTATAAAACTCAAGGCTTTGATGAAATCAACATCTCTCCATATCTCAAAACTCAAACCTATACTTGGAAAAAGATAATTCATTTAAAAATATCTGAAAATACTAGATTTAGAATTTCAGAACTTTCACTTAACGATCAATCTACTCCTGAAAAACCTGTTATTACGAAAAAAGACTTCCTAAAACTTGCTGAGATGTCTCTTAGATCTAAAGTCTATGTTTTCTCAGATTTGGAAAAAAGCGCAAAAAATTACAATCGATACCTAAAAAATAAAGGTTACTTTCAGTCTGAACTCAAAGATATTCTTGTTCATAATGACGGACCCTATTTAAAAAAATTAGAATTTATCTTTTCTAGTAACCCTATGACACAACTAAAAGAGCTAGAGGTAAAATCAGACAACCCTTCATTAGATGTTTATTTTCATGAGAAGCTCTCCCCCTTAGTAAATGAAGCTTTTAACTTAAATAAATTTACACATCTTATCAATAAAACTGAAGATCATTTTAAAAAAGAAGGCTATTTACAATTTAAATATTTAAATAAAAACAACTCCTGGGTAAGCTTAACTGATGAGAACGCTACTCAAGCAAAACTCACTCTTTCAGTTCGTTATGGAAAAAAAGTTTTTGTTGATTCCATTTCTTACCCACCTGAATTAAAGACTCATAAAAGAGTTATAGACCGCTCCTTGAACTTTAAGGAAGGTGACCTTTTAACTCCTAAGAAAATTAAAAAAACTACTCAAAGACTCAATTCTCTTGGTATTTTTTCAAGAGTTCAGATCATACCTAAAGAAAAAGAAAACGGTAAGTTTGATATTCATTTAAAACTACAGGAAAGAAAAAGCGGATGGTTTGATATTCATTTAGGTGCTTCAAACGAACGAGATCTCACAGTAAGAACAGGCTTTGGAGTCGGCTTTAGGAACCTTGGAAGAAAAGCGCGTGGTTTAACTTTGAGAACTGAATTAAAATCTTCTGTTCTTGATGTTAAGTACCCTGAACATAAGGTGTCTCTTACTTATTACGCACCTTTTTTACTTGGAACAAAAAATAAAGGGCGTTTTAGACTAGAGAGAAAAGTTGATGTTTGGAATGTAAACGAATCTGTTTCTCCGAGACTGGTGACTATCAACTCCTCAAATAGAGTTGATTTTTTAATTGATAGAGACTTATCTGATCACCTTAAACTTACATGGACACTGTTTAGTTTAGATATTGTAACTGAGAATGAAAAAGATAATCTGTTCCCACGCTTTCAAGAACGAATTGCTACCATGGGACCCACTCTAGATTATGACATAAGAGACAAACCCTTTTTACCAACAAAAGGGTCTTACATTAGGTGGAACTTAGAGTACAGTGATGGTTGGTTTGGTTCTCAAATAAACAGCAGTGGTCAAAAACATGACCTCTCCTTCCTAAGAAGCCAATTGTTCTTACACCACTACAAAAGCCTCTCTCCCAACAAACTGATTTGGGCCCAAGCCGCTCGTGTTGGCTATCTTAAAAACCTATCACAGAACTCAGATCTTTTTCCAAAGAGCAGAGCCTTCTTCTTGGGTGGATCCTCTACAATCAGGGGCTTTGATCCTTCAATCGCATCAGAACGTATCCTGCCTGACTCAGAGCTATTAACTCAGGGTGGGCCCTTAAACTCAGGGGGACAACTTTTAATCCCAGATTCAAGTGCTTACTTTTTGTATAAATCAGAACTTAGGTTTCATTTGGTAAAATCATTTTGGGGTGCTGTCTTTTATGATGGAGGTGGAGTTGACCAAAGCACGATCTCTGAATCTGACATTTACAGACATTCAGCAGGCTTTGGTGTTCACTTTAAAACTCCTGTTGGCTCTATTAACTTTGAATTAGGTTTTAAGTTAGATAAAAAACCTGGCAATGAATCAGCTGCTAGATTTCACTTTAATTTAGGGTCGTTCTAGCTTTAGAAGAGGCTTTTACTTAAAGTATCTACCTCACTAAAGTTAAATTGTTCGGATGGAAAATACTTTTTAAAAGCATGACCTCCTCCGTAAACAATATAAACTTTATGAATATAAGAAACGTTTAACAACCGACTTACTTGCATATCTACAAATAACTCTCTTTTTGTATAAACTCCATTATGTACATCCTCATACTCACTTCTTATATAATTCTCTAATCCATTAAGTGTAGTTATTGTTCCCCGTACTCCCCTGTTCATGTTAGAATCCATTTGACTATAGATCTCAAAAAACTCTTGATCATGCTGAAAATCTCCATATAGAACAACGAAAGGTTTTGTATATATATTTTCATCTTGATAAATATAATTATTAATATCAATTTTTTTATTTAATAAACAGTTTAGAAGGTATACAGCTCCGAAATTTATTAAAACTGCTTTTTCATATATATGAAGAGAAGCTGAGTTGTTTATAACTGTATACTCGTCAGTAAAGTTTGGATATGTAACAATGGTCGTACAGTCAATTTTTTTTGTGAAAAAACTTGTGTAAGTTGGCGCTTGGGTTTCATTGTAATAATAAGCTTCGCTTACAATAAATGTCTGACGTTGCTCCTGCTGGTTTATTTGATGCTCCCCAAGTAAGTATTCATATATCTGCATTTGAGAGCTAAATATAGCTTCAGCTTTAACAAGATCCTCTTGTGTACTAACACCATATACTGGATTAAAAAAACTTGGACTCTTTGCATGCATCTGCTTAATTGAAACTACCTGAGGTAGCTGTGCATGAACTTCACTCAAAACACTAAAAAAGCATACCAGAACACTTAAAACTTTAATCATTAAAATTACCTATCTATTATGTTAAACTTTATTTATATAGCTAAAAATAATGAGTTTTATCCTAAAGTTGTATTATTTTCACTTATTATTACGACTTCATAACCTTAAAACTTGCATAATAACCTGGGCCGGCTCCAGCAGACAGATGAGGCAGTATTTGCACTCCAAATTCAGTACATTTGCCTAATTTTTTATTCTCCAGAATAACCTCAATTTGAATATCTTTTTTCTTACAACGCTTAATAAGCTTTTGGATTTGATGATCATTTTCTTCATCTAACATAGAGCACGTAGAGTAGGTGACCTGTCCTTCACTCTTTACAGCATCAACAGCTGCGCATAAAATTCCAAATTGTCTTTTTTGTAAATACTTAGATTGCTTAAATTTCCATTCATTGAGTCTTTTTTTATTTTCTACAACATGCCTCTCACCAGAACATGGCACATCAGCTAGAACAAAATCATATTCATTTTTATACTGATAAAAGGACTCACCCGGCTGACATGAAAACTCAATTTTAGAATTTTGAACCTCTTTTGGAATGAATTCATTTGTCATGCTTCTTAGTCTTTTCATTCTGTTTTTAGAAAGATCATTGAGTTTTAATTTTATTTCTGGATATAAAAAGTGAAAGTATATTCCTTTTTAATTTTCGGAGGACAAATTTCTCCAAAAAG
>CALGNA010000174.1 GCA_937958795.1 uncultured Bdellovibrionales bacterium
AAAATGGCTTAAGCCCGAGTGGCTGGGTTTGGATTAAAAAAGATATTCGATTTGAGACCTGTAAAGGGAACAAGGCTTTAAATGAGCTTGGGTTTTATAAGCCAGAATGTGTTCAAAAGCAGCATTTAAATAATTTTGAGGGCTCTTCTGGTTATGTGAGACTAGATCGTTACAGAAATGGCCGCGAAGGGATTGGGAGCTATATACCTAAGCAGTTTGGACCTACTTATCAGGTGCAGTTTAAAAGAGGCGAGTACTATAAGGTATTAGCAATATATGACGACCTCGGAGACAGAGGCGGAAAAATCCTAAAGCTTGAATATGCTGGAGGAGCAGCTCACTTTAACGGAAAGCCATATTATATCTGGTATCCTAAAAAAGAAGTAAAGCTTATTAGAGAAGAGTACTTGCGTTTAGCGCAAGCTCCTACTTATGTTCATCCTAGTTTAGCAGGCTTGTTCGGAAAAGCTCGTTTTGAAATTTTCACAGCTCAATCAAGCTTATATTTAGATGCTGCAAATTATGTTGATAATTTTAATTATTCAGAGATGCCATCTGTAGTAGGCTTAGACTACTTTTCAGAAGACTACAGTGGTGATTTGGTTAAGTTGGAGAATTACTTTTCAAGAGTAAACAACAAATACTATAAGAGTTTTTTAAGTGTAAAAGATTCAGATGGAAGGCCTTATATTCAGCACGCAGCAGAGTCTACAGGGACTCCAATCAAGTTGCTTATGTGCTTGGCTTATACGGAGAGTTCTTTAAATCGAAACACACCTTGTTCATTTGCTGGAGCTTGCGGGATTTCGCAAATAATGCGCAAGACATTTACGGATTTTAAAGCTCAATTTTTAAAGGACTATAACCCGAATCAAGACTTAAGTTTGATGACAAACGCGCAGGTAGCTAAGTGGCATATGAATCGTATTGTCAGAAGTACTTTTGATGCCTGCTATGGAACAGTCCCTGCTGATATAAATGTTTTTAGTACATCATATGATAGGTCCTTTAAGCAGTCTTTGTGTTTTATGTCGTCTTTCATAAAGTTTATTACTGTTCTTTTTGATATTCAGCTTACTCATTATACTGACTATGTGCCTGGCCTCATGGGAGTTTTTAATGAGCTTCATTACTTTGAAGTCTTGTTGGGGAGCTACAACAATGGTCAGTATTCTCCGATAGGTGAGGCTCAAGATAACAATGTGTTTGGTTGGGGTAAATCTATTCGAGGTGGAAAAACGGGGAGAATTATCCAATGGGATAACTTTTTGGCCTGTTACCTTGGAGCTAAGTAGTTATTTACTCTTTATAGTGTCTTAAAATGAGATAAAACTTAAAAAAACCACATTTTGTATGGTATGTGGTTAAAAAACATGTAAAAATAACCACATGTATAACAGAATTCTGAAAAATTCACTCTTGAAGTCCCCGAAGTCGTTTTTATTGCTCGGCCCTAGGCAGGTTGGGAAAACGACTCTTATTAAAAGCCTCAAGCCAGACATATTTATAGATTTGGCTGATCTGAACGAATTTGTATTTCAGTCAGAGTCTTCTTCAAATTTTATGAGCTACATAAAAGCCCAGCAAGAGATTCTTGCAAATTCAAATCCACATGCCAGTTCTAAGCAAAAAATAACAACTTGTTTTGTAGATGAAATTCAGAAGAAGCCAGATCTTTTTAATAGCATTCAGTCCATTCTTGACCATGAAAAACTTGGTGAAAATTTTAAGTTTTTTCTATCGGGATCCAGTGCTCGTAAGCTAAAGCGTGGTGGTGCAAATTTGATCCCTGGTCGTATTTTCAAATACAACTTAGGACCTATAAGCTTTAAGGAGCTAGAGTATAAAGCGAATCTAAAGGACATGCTGAGTTATGGTTGTCTCCCGGAGGTTTTAACTTTTAAAGAGTTAGAGTTTAAGAAGAAACTCTTACAAGCCTATTCAGAAACTTATATTAAAGAAGAAATTCAAGCAGAATCATTAGTGAGAAGCATAGAAGGTTATATCCGCTTTTTAAAGGCATCCTGTGGGTTTTCAGGTAAGTTTATGGATTACTCAAAAACAGCACGAGTGGCTAAGCTCCCTAGACAAACTTGTGTCAGGTTCTATGAAATTTTAGAAGATACGTTAATCATGAATAAGGTCGAGAGTTATTCAAGCCAGATTGAAGATGAAGATCTAGTGACAGAGTTGGACTTGGTAAAGCATGCAAAGTTTTTTATTTTTGATTTAGGTGTATTAAATGCCTTGTTAAAAAACTTTCTTGTTTCAGAAGATCGAAAAGGACTTCTTTTTGAGCATCTCTTTGTAAATCAAATTTTTAATTCTCTTAATACAAATGATGAGACAGGAACTTTGTATAACTTTAGACGCCGAAATGGTTTAGAGGTTGATTTTATTTTTGATTACAAAGAAGAGCTCCACGTTGTAGAATTAAAATCCTCAAATCAAGTCTCTAAAGATCATAGAAATAAATTTTCTAAAATAGAAAAAATTCTTCAGAAAACAACAAATAAGAAAATAAAATCAGTGGTTTTATATAGTGGTGAAAGGTCCCTTAAGGAAGAAAACTATTGGGTTATGCCTATCCAGGATTGGTTTAAACAAATGGGTCTTTAAAGCTACAATAAGGACTTGAGATAAACTCATACAGGACAGCTAGTTTGATATTGCTCACCTTGCGACCCCGTGAGGTCTATGCTTTTTTAAGGCCTTTAAAACTGAATCTAAAGTTTGAGTGTAAAAGCCAATTTTAGAATGAAATTGGGGGTTTTAGTGGGTCATCAGCCAGAAAAAAAAGCTATTGTTTGTGGAGCTTCTCAGGAGATAGGTAAGGCCATTGCTCATAAGTTAGCAGCAAGTGGTTGGGAGCTGTGCTTAGTCTCAAGAAGCCTAGAAAAATTAGAAATCATTAAAGCTGAACTCCCGGGAGAAGGTCATACTTGTTTTGGAGTGGATTTATCCGAAACTGCCGAAGTAGACGCTTTTTTGGAAAACTTAAAACAAAGCTGGGGCTCTGTAACGGGTGTCGTTTGTAACTCAGGTGGACCGGCAGCGGGTCCCTTACTTGAGGCTCAGGATGAAGATTACCTAAAAGCCTTTCAAGCTCATATTTTATCACCTAAAAGATTGGTGGCATATGCTTTGCCTCACATGAAAAAACAAAATTTTGGTCGAGTGATACAGGTGGTTTCAACTTCTGTTAAAGTGCCCATTCCAAACCTTGGAGTTTCTAATACTATCAGAGGAGCTGTGGCTTCTTGGGGTAAAACATTAGCTTCAGAGTTAGGCTCGTTTGGAGTTACGGTAAATAGTGTACTACCAGGTTACACAGAAACACCTCGTTTAGAAAAACTGATTCAATCAGCATCCACTCGTATGGGTAAAACACAAGAAGAAGTGACTCGGTTATGGAGGGCTAAGGTACCAGCGGCCCGATTTGCAAATCCAAATGAATTTGCAGATGTGGTTGATTTTTTAATGAGTGAAAAAGCAGGTTATATAAACGGAGTGGCTCTGCCTGTTGATGGCGGAAGGACGGGCTGTTTATGAAGTATGATGTTTTTGCATCCATTTGTCAGACAGCAGTAGATGGTTATTTGCCGTCAGAAGAAGTTATGTTTGATCAATTTATGGATCAGGCGGTTTTGGCGGATGAACTAGGCTTTGAAACTTTGTGGATCGCTGAGACTCACTTTTCTTGTCAGACCCAAAAGCAATCCTCTTATGCTGTTGTTCCTGAATTTGAAGGAGAGATAGGATTAAATACAGATACTTTGCAAATGGCGCACAAGGTTTTAAACCAGACCAAGCAAATCAATATTGGTTCAGCGATTCGTAATATATTAACTGTAGGTGGTCCCCTGACTCACGCAGAAGCTCTAAAAACTTTTGTTACGTTAAACAAAGAGCATTTTGATAAAGGGCGACGCTATAAATACGGATTTGCTGCGGGTCGTTTTGATTTTTCAAATGTCTGTTTTGGAGTCCGTCCTAGATTTAAATGGGAAGCGATAGCTTGGCCACAAGTTAAGTTAAAAGCCTTTCAAGAATCAGGACAGATATTTTTAAAAGCACTCCTCCAAAAAGAAATCGGAAGAGACGAGGTTGGGGTCAGTTTTCTTGAAAAATCTGACTTTAAAACTCTTGAAGATTTTCAAAAAGCTTTTGACCAATACAATTTAGAAAAAGATGAGTATAAACAGTTTTTTAATAGACAGCTCTTTGGTTTAAAGAACATCAACTTAAGTTGGCCTGAAAAAGAAGGGATTATACCTGTTGTTCCATTTTTTATTTTTGAAAAAGTAGGCGTCTTTCCTTTTGATGCTAGTATTGATGGGGTTGATTTTACTGTTGGGACACATGACCCTAAAACTCAGAGTCTTTTGAATGAAATTCATCCAGTTTCTGTGTTTAACTTATCTATTACTCCACAGAAGGTCATAGAAGAAACTCATCAAAGAATGGAGTCTTCTTATAACAAAAAACGTGGACCATGGACTCGAGACTGTATGCCAAGAACTTGCATGGTGTTCATTGATGATTCAGCTGGAGAAACAGAAGAAGCTAAGAACAGTAAAGCCAAGCTTAAGGCTCAAAAAGCCTGGGAAAACTACTGGAGGGCTATGGCTGGGACTTTAGATCCTGAAAAAATTAAAAAAGCTGTTGATAATACCATATCGGGAAGCCCTGAAAAAGTAGCCCAGTTGATAAAAGAAAAGTATCACCCTGAAGATAGACTTATGCTGTGGTTTGATTTTAACAATCATGACAATGCTGAGATTAAAAATAATATGAGAATTTTTAAAGAAAAAGTGATCCCACTTGTTGAAGGAAGTCATGTCTAAAAACTCTAATGATAAAGTTGAGGCTAATGTGGGTTTTGAATTTACACCTCAATCTAAAATTTTAAACTATCTAGATGGAGAGTGGGTGCCTGCGCGACAAGAGAAGACTCTTGATAATTTTAATCCAGCAACGGGAGAGGTTTTTCAAACACTTCCGGCATCAAATGCTATGGATGTGGTTTATGCTGTTAAAGGAGCAACCCAAGCTTTTGATAAATGGAAAGACTTAGGGTTTCAAAAACGTGCTGATTTATTAAATAAAATAG
>CALGNA010000175.1 GCA_937958795.1 uncultured Bdellovibrionales bacterium
TTAGATATTATGCATTCTTGTGCCTTACTCTATATAAATTTTAAGTCTAAAAAACCTAAAATTTTTACAATCTATAGCATTCCTTATTAAAAATACATTATGCTGACTTCATTATTAACAAATACGCATAGGTACCTCTAATGACTAAATTCTTTCTTACTGTTTTTCCAATTATCTCTCTTATTATTTCAACTTCAGCTTTTTCTAATGAATGTATCCAACTAGGACCAAATTTTGTTACAGAAGAGAGCGTTGAGCGTGTTCTTCTACAGGCAGCCGATAGTTTTCATGAACAAAACGAAACAGCTAATCCTATTACATCAATAACTGATTTTTCTGCTCAACCTGTAAATCAAAATTTCTTACAGAAATGGGTTTTAAATCTTCAACTAGACAACCTACAACTCACTTTAAATCATAGCGAAAGCTCTTCTGAAACAATAAACTGCACTCTATCTTACGTTAAGAATGAAAAGACATATTCATTCATATGTGCTAAAACTCTAACTGATATGATATCTACGAGCCGCCTAAGTGTTAGCCACCACATCAACCTAAGTGACCTTGAAGCCTGCCAGTAATCCAGGCTTTCTGTAAAGTTAAACTACTGAAAATCTATACAAAAAAACTATCCAGAGCCTCTTGATTCTTCTTTAATTATTTAAGGCTCTTTTTTTTGTAAAACGCATAAGCAATAGCAACATAAACAAAGTGTATAGCTACAAACCCAGCAACGTATTCTACACCACCCGCTCCAAAACCGTAAGAATGTAACCCGGCACCAAGTACAAAGTTCACTCCATACCAAGCCATGATGACCAAACTAAAGGCAACAATACTTCCGGCTGCCATTCCAAAGTCTTTGGCCCAACCCGTTAACCTTGCATGAAGAAGTGCTAAATAACCCATAAGAGCAATAAATGCCCAGGTCTCTTTTGGGTCCCATCCCCAAAATCTTCCCCAAGAGTAATCTGCCCACACACCACCAAGTATGGTACCAGCAGTTAGCAGTACAACACCTACTTGTAAGCTTCTATAAATAGATTTTGTTAACTCTTTAACATCTTTTGATTTAGACTTTCCGGCAATAAAGTAACCTAAGGAAATATCACCTAACACAAAAGAAAGGAAAAACGCCGAATAACTAATTGTAATGGTTAACACATGGATAAGTAACCAAAAGTTACTTCGTAAAACGGGCTCTAATGTCCCTAAACTTGGATCCAAAATAGTCGGCGCTAAATCACTTAAAACTAAGCACAGCACGCAAATCAAAGTACTAGCAAGTAAAACAAAATGTGTCTTTAAGACTTTAGCAAAAATTAATGCAAAGAAAACGGCTCCAAACGGAACCCACAAGACAGTCTCATACATATTTGAGACTGGGGGCCTCCCTGTAATATAACACCTCAATGCAAAACCAAAAATATGCAGACCAAAACCAACAATAATAAAAAACCAAGAAAACTGTTTTAAGTTATTTACTAACTTTTCTGATTTACTAAAAATCCACATCATGATGAGACACAAACTTGCCAGCAAATAGGCAACCCATGCTCTTCTAAAAGGATGAAACTGATTTAGAAAAACCTCCGAACTGATTTTTCTTTCTGACTCAAGACTTTCACCACGCTCCTTTAACAGAAGCTCCTTCCATTCCATAACGGATGCTTCTAAACTCCCAGCAGCCTCAATTTCTGATTTTTCAGAAATCGACTTAATAAATGTCTTAGCAATACTTCCAAATTTTTGAGTAAAAGGCGGCTCCATACCATTTATGGAAATCCATGATCCATCTTTAGTTTCTGATGGAACAACCCTAATTAACTCACCGTTTTGGATCCAACGAAATAACTCAAGTTGTCCTCTTAGTTTAGAAACAGCCTGAAAATAAGGACCGAATTTTATATTACGTGCTTGTTGAGAATCAAGCTCTTTAAACATATTTTCAATCTCTGGGTTCTGAATAAGCTCAGAGGCTGAATAATATTTTTGAGTTAATGGTATTTTTAAATTATTTTTGAGCTCATGATGATCCACTTTAAATATTTTTTGCTTTTCCCAAATTTCAGGAGCCATAAACCAAGTTGTAACTATCTCAGTTGCTGACTTCTCATTCCATTTGGATTTACCCGTAATATAACTCAAAGACTCTTTTGCAAAAGTCTCATAGGGCTTAAGGCGACCTCCATTCTGAATCTGGATGCTCCCCATACTTCTCTCAGTAACAGACTGATTCTTTTTACTAAGATGAGTAAAACCAAGAGCCAAGAAAACCATTACAATAAACTTTATAAACGGCTTTAATTTTTCCATCATGCTTTCTTTTCCTTCTTCGTTTTTGAGCTCGAACCCCAAGTATAAAATCTCTTAAAGTAAAAAAGCATCAGGCAACCTAATACCACCAATATACAACCAGCATATTTTAAAAACCGACCTGGATCTTTATTCACTGACAATATAGATACTACAGGTTTTCCAGAATCATCTTCCTGAAAACTAGACTGATAAAAAGTTAAACCCTTATGCTTTAACGGCTCATTCATGGCGATCACATGCTTGCTTCCGTCTGGTAACTGAACACGACTTGAATAGGTTGCTGCTTTTAAGCTCCCCGGATATCGACCCACTTCAAACTCCAGTAACTCCATCGGAAAGCCTATATCATGCCTCTTGTTTGTATATGCCAAAACATAGACCTTGTCTTTTTCATAAAATTTGACAGATTGATTGAGTCCTACCCAGCGCTCTTCACCCTTATAACTTATTTTTACCGTACTTGTAGTATCACCCTTGGGGCGCTCAAGCTTTTCGTACTCATACCACTCTGTTGAATGTGGTATATAATCAACAACTCTCACCGCTAAATCCATCCAACCGGTTACAATGGACTCTCCAGGCTTAACAAAACCCTTCTTACTTATTTTAGATTCTTTATCATAAACTTCATATTCGATTTGATCCGGCACTGTTTGATCAACATAAAAGACTAATTGAAAAGGACCCTTTTTGACCCTTTTTTTATCTTTAGTCAGATAAAAAGTTGCCGGCCCTAAAGGCTGGATCTGTGTCTTTTGCCCATCTTTAAGGCGCAACCACTGAGTTTGCTCGACCCTAGAGCTTTTTAGAAAAAGCCTTACCGCGGGCGGGTCTTGCTTCGCTTTGGATTCGCGAATTTCTTGGTTCCACCAAGCATAGTGATAGTAATCTAAAACTTTAAACTCACCATCTGGAGTTGAAAACTCAATAGGTTCTTTAACTTTAAGAGGATGATTTTTTAAAAAGTCCACAGATTCAAAGTACAAGGTTCTATAGGACGAACCATTTTGACTTGAATACAAAGCCAACTCTTGCCCTGGCATCATGAGGTACCGACTCTCACCACCAATTTCGATAGCTAAAGAACCGTCCACTCCTGATTTGTATGTTTGCAGACCACCAATTAAAACTAAAATAATACCAATATGGGCTAACAAAAATGACGTATGGTGTATCTTCCACGGCCAACGATCTATCATAACAGAAATTAAACTGACTGTTAGTAAGATCAAAATGAAGAACATCAAAAATGAGTGATACACCATGGTCTTAGCATATTGAGCATCATATAATGACTCATAAATTGTACCCACTGCAGAAATAAGCCCCAAACTTAATAGAACAAAAACAGCTAATTTAAGCGAAGCGAATCGCTTAACAAACCATCTAAATGAGCCAGGAGGATACTTACTTTTTTTACCTGCCATTACCTACTACCCTTCAGTTTTAAGTGAAAATACTTTAAGCGGATCTAAGCCTAAGACTCTTGCTAAACCTAAAGTTGCTTTTTTATAACTTAGGCTTTGGATTTGAGCTCTATCAGCAGAACGATCAAAAGCCTGCTGCATTCTTAACAATTCAGTTGAACCAATGCGGCCTTTATAAAATTCTTGTTCTGCTTTTCTTAAGGCCTGCCTTGATGTCCAGACCCATTTTGAAATCATAGACTCTGATTCATTCAAACTCTGCCATTGATCCCAGACCTTTTTTACCTGATCTTCCAAAGACTTATCAACTGAACTTAACTCAGCATCATAAGCCATCATCTGAGCTTTTATAGAGTCTTTTTTCTTTTTCCCTGCACCAAAACTAAAAACAGGGATTGATAAACTTAAAGTCATTCCATATCCAAATTGATCCCAATCATATAAGCCAGACACATTTTCAGAATCAAAAGATCCAAAACCACTGATGATAAAACTTGGACGATAGGAGCTCATCAAAAGTTCAGACTGGAGTGCTTTTATTTCGCGAGTGCTTTTAGCTAGTATACGATCCTTTCGGTTCTGCATTGTTAGTTTTTGTGCTTCTTCTAAGCTTTTAGGGAGAAAACTCTTATCAACGACCACTTCTTTTGCTCTCTCTAGCTTTTCCATTAAAGAAGAGGCGGAATCAGTCTGCTTTAGAGGTTGCCCACCTAAAGACTGTGAAAGCTGACTCAGCACTTGTGGTAAGGCTAAATCAATATCCTGCAACTGGACTTTATAGGCCCACTGATCTGACTGAGCTTGGCTTAATTCAAATGACAATGCATTACCAAGCTTACTTCTTTTTGAAACCGCCCTCACAAATTGGGCCTGTCTCTTGATATTGGTTTGTAACCTCTCTTTTTGAGACGACAACTCTTCTCTCTGAAATAACAACTCTACAAAATCATATAAAATATTTTGCTTAAAAGCCTCTGATTGTTTCTTAAGGTTTTCGTAACTTTTTTTTCTTATCGACCGATTGTTCCAAATTCTTCCACCTAAATACAACGGCCAATCTGCATATAGACCCAAGCCATATTGTTGATTTGGAAAAATAGAAAATGGAAAATTTGGCATTAAATTTGGTTTTTCTTGAAAAGTTGCTGTTCCTCTTAAGTTTAACTGAGGCAGGAGTTTTCTATTAGCCTCTTGAATGTCATATAAACTTTGCTGTGTTTGATACTCTAAACGCTTCATCTCAGGGTGGTTTTGATAAAGCTCTTTGCTTAAATCACTCAATAAACCTTGAGTTTCTCTTTGGAATTCCCCTTGAGCAACTGGTACCAGCAATAACAGGATTGAACTACTTATAAATAAGTACCTTAAAGAAGAAAAAACAAACCTCAAACTCACCCATCTATTTATTATGAATACCATAACCAAGCTCTTTAAAAATGTGAGACACAACAGCCTCAAGTCTTAACTTAAAATCAGCAAAATGAGGAGCTTTTAATTTTGTGACTTCATCCATATAAAGTCCACGGTTCAGCTCTATCTGTAACGTATGCTGCCCCTTGTCTGGTCGGCCATAAATCTGAGTAATTCTCCCACCTTTATATGGCCAGTTTTTGGCCACTTTAAAGCCTTCGGATTCAAAAGCCTCTACAACTAAGTTAAATATATAGGGCTCACAACTCGAACCATCCTGGTCACTAACAACAATATCAGCCCTAACCTCACCACGATCTCTGTGCATTTTAGAACCCTTAGAAGGCATACTGTGCAGGTCGAAGTGGTATACTTTTTTTAGGCCTAGAGCCTTTAAATATTCAAAAGACTGAGTCAAATTGTTGTGAAAAGGCCTATAAAGCTTATCTAACAAAGCCTGATGTACCTCCTGCGAAAGAGGAGCACTTAATAAGACATCACCCTGACTTGTGGTCTGCCAATATAGCCCCCTAGACATAGAATCATCTCTTAAAACAGATCCTAATACTGTTTTGGGCCCAATTTCATCTTCAAATCGATTTAAATCCCCAGCATATCGGACCCATGGGTTCTCAATCAGAACCAAACCATGTTTTTTGGAAACCTCTTTATAGAGCTCCGTTACATACAGATCACTGTCACATAGCAAAACTCTTCGATCTAAATTTTTGAGCCAGTGAGCCTCATCTGGCACCTGTTCACCGGCGTGTGGACTTGTTAACAAAAGAGGGACTTTAGGATTCATATGAGCAAAGCCTTATTTTAAAATGCGTAATTTTATAATACATTAGACAAGCTTTGTGTGAATGTTAAGATCTATTGGAAAAAGCATTACCTTTGGAGTCTAAATGAAAATCTATACACAGAAAGGTGACCACGGAAAAACCTCACTTTTTGGCGGCACACGCGTCTCTAAAACCCACCCTCAAATTACAGCATACGGCCAGCTTGATGAACTCAACTCTTGGATTGGATACCTGGAAGCCCAACTAGCAAGCAGCGTCACGTCCCCTAACTCTCCTGCTCCTTTAGATTCCGATATAAAAGCAGAACTACAAAATGAGCTTTGGTGGATTCAAGACCATCTTTTTAGAGCAGGAAGTTTTTTAGCTACAGAAGATCCCACTAAAACTAAACATCTTCCCATACCTTTTGCTGATTTTACTGAGAAACTAGAACACTCTATTGATAAGATGACACATCAACTCCCTGCTTTAAGCTCATTTGTTTTACCTGGCGGAAGTCTAATTTCAAGCACAGCCCACATCTGTAGGACCTCTTGTAGAAAATTCGAGAGACTCCTTATTGAGCTCATCGAAAACCTCGAAGTAAAAAACACCTCTGACTCACCTCAAACTTTAGTAAAAACATACAAAACTTTTATTAAAGACTTTAACAGGCTTAGTGATTATTTTTTTACTTTTGCACGCTTTACTCAAATTAAAACAAATACAACTGAAAGACTCTGGAAGCCTCAATAGAATGAACTGCTATGGAATCACTGACAATGAAAACCTTATAAAGAATATAAAATGTTGAATATAATTGCTTGCACTGAATCTGATCTTAATAGCTACTTAAATGAAAACCCACTTTATAAAGGGTCTCAATTTAGTCGATCTTCTAGACCCTTGAAAATTCTAAATTCAAAACAAATAAATCAACTCGAGTCTTCTGTTTTAAACAAGACCCTACTTCATTATTTACTAAAAGATGATGATGGAATGATTCATGGATGCTTTCAACTTCATATCTCTGAAATACTTATTTTAGAGATGACTAAAAGAGCTGCTTTTTTATCTAGCTTAAGACTAAGTTCAGACTTTCAAGCTCAAGAAAGCTTTGCAAACCAACTTGAACCTTTTTTAAAAAACATCAAAGAGACACATAATATCCATCATATTTTTTGTTGCCTCACTTCTGCACAAAGAAAAGCTCTCACTGATTTTATCCACCCTAGATCACTCAATACAAAAAGGGTTGGGTTTCATTTGCTTTCAAAACAAAGCCTCGTTCTTATTCACGGAGCCTGGAAAAACAACAGCCTTAAACTTCCTCACGTGAGTATTAAAAAAATCTCTAAAAAAAGCACTGACGAAGAACTCTTAAAAGTTTGGGATTACCGTTCTAAAACTCACTCTCCGTTTGGAAATTACCTTATTCAAAACCAATGGGATCAAAAAAGCTTTTTAAAATCATTTAAAAAGAATTCTCTCAAAGCCTTAATTGCAACAGATAGCAACAACAATACAGTTGGTACCCTTCTTTACAAATCCTCAAAAAGAACAGCTCTAAAGTTTAAAAAAGCCACTTCTCAAACTAAGTCCTTTAGTCATATGTTAACTTTTATTAAATTAGCAGCCCACACAAAAAGATTTAAAACCAAAACAGATTCAACTTTTATTTTTGATAAAATTTTATCCTACCAAGCAGACAACCCTGATGTTTTTAATCACATGTTATTTAAAGCTTTTAAGTCCAGCAAAGGGACTCAGGCCCTTGGCTATTATTATGGAGACAAACAGTGGGAGCATTTGCCCTCTAGAAATTTTTTACACTCCAAACGTAAACTTGAATTGTACGAGATCCTGGAAGCCAATCAGCCCTTACCAAAGCACTTTAATTTTGACGCTCAAAGCAAGAGCATCGAATTGCCTGAGCAGGCGTTGAATTTTTAAAAACTCAAATTCGTCTATTTTGCTTAAAGCAATATCACTATCAACGCAATCAAGACAAAATTGTTAAAATTCAGTTTCTCCGAAGCAACCAACTAAAACTGGTTTTCCTCAACTCTTTCAAACCCCTGCACTTCTAATATTTGTTCAGGCAGATCGATCTCATTTAAATCTAAATCCTCACCTTGAACAAGTTCAGCAGTTCCTTCTTTATTATTTAGGATAAGATAAGCCATCTCACCAGCAATTAAACTTATTCCAATGTTTTCCTTAAACTTCAGCCAATGATAGGTTCTCATATCTTCACGACCATAGTTTACGTATAAAACAGAGCCTGTAGCATACACAACAACGCCCACACTGGCTACGCCCAGAGCCAGCTCTGAAGCTGTAAAAACTAAAAAACGCAAAGAACCAAATCTTTCAAAAGCAGAACTAGAAAATGAAGGCATCGCAAACAGCAAAGTACACGCAAGAGTTAGAGTAAATAATTTATTCATTTTTAATTCGATGCCTCATCATTTTTCCTAATTTATTTGTACGTTATCAACAAAATTGAGCCGCTCTAAGTAATCTTCATGTACAAAATCAAGTGCTTCATCGCCCCAAAAACAACTTAAAAACTTAAGCTTGTCTGGGTGGTGATGAGTGATACTCATTCCAGGCGAAATCAAACGAGCTGTTAAGACTCTCTCAGATTCCAATACTCCAGACTCAATATGCTGAGCTGTTTTCATAGTCTTAAAATCCAGTAACTCCAGAGTCAGTCCTTGTGACAGTTCAAGATACTCTTTTTTATGAGACAAAACCCAACTGCCTTTATCATCAAATATAGCTTGAAAAGCCCCATGTTTATGAACTGGCTCCAACAGTTTCTCCAAAAGATAATCCTTAAACTTTATTTTTTTTCGAAACACAGACTTAAGCCCCAGTAGGCTTTTTTTCAAAAATATAGGCTCATCCTTAGCCAAATATCGATCCATTAAGCCCAGCAAAACAGATTCGTTTAAAATCCTTTTTAGTTTTGGAGTTAAACTCATATAACTCTTTTCATCTATAGCAAACTGAGACCAGTTGATCTCCCTACCCAGCACCTGTCCCCAGACATAGCAAAACTCTTTCACCCTAAGTGAAACCTGTGGCACTCTGAATAAAGTCGCTCTCATTTCGTTTAGATTTGTAAACATATCATCATTTAAAACATATACCTGTGGCATATCCCCTCCCGTTTAAAGACCCCATTTTTTCCCCACCTTATTTTTAAGGCCTGCTCTTGCAAGATTCAACTTGAATTATAGACAATGTATTTTTTATAATGATGCTAGGCTCCAACTTAATGGTGTAAAAACCTAATATAATGGATCATGTTATTTTGATTTGATCTTAAGAGCTTAGAAGAGGTTAGTTTTAGTGGCAAAAAAGGTTCCCAAAGGGTTTTTCCTTCAAAAGAGTTTTTTTAGCCTGTTATTCTGGGCTTTATTCTTTATTTCAGCCTTTTGTATATCCACACTCGTTATTTTAAAAGTACGTGGTCACTTATTACCCCAAACACCTACTGTTAAAAGCAGCTCAAAGCTTAGAAAAAGCAAATCTAAGCCAAAACAAAAACAAGATTATAGTCAGTGGTTGTTAAACAACCCCTTCCACCAAGAAGAGATGCCACTTACTAAGTACGAGCTTCAAAAGGCAGAACTTGAAAGATTAGGTCAAAAAGGACCTGATGATGAAGTTGACGAAGAAATAGATGACAGCATTCGCAAAACGAGCCTACCTATTAACTTACTAGGCACCATGGTTTTGGTAAATGCCAAGAGGTCTGTTGCCACCATTAATATACGGGGCGAATCCAAAAACCAATTGGTTCGTGTTGGGCAAGATGTCCCAAAGATCGGCGAAGTTTTAGAAATCCATAGAAAAGCACTGATTTTTAGAAATTACCAATCTGAACTTAGGGAATATATTGAAATCCCTGAACATGAGATTTTAAAAGAAAAAACCCCAGTTGCTACTAAAAGACCACCTCGAGTGAAGACAAGCTCGAAAAGACCTGGTCCGCCTGATGATGGTGGTGACATCAAGGTTAAAAGAGATGGTAATAAATTTGAAATCTCTCGTGAAGAAATAGACAAGCAAATGGCCAATATAGACACCCTCTTAAAGTCGGCAAAGGCTATTCCATACACAATAGATGGTCAGATCCAAGGCTTTCGTCTTATCTCAATTAGGGGTGGAAGTATTTTTAGCAAGCTTGGCTTTAAACGTGGAGATATTGTTACAGAAGTAAATGGTATAGCTCTAGATAGCGTCAATAAAGGCATTGAGCTTTTTAATCAGTTCAAAACAGCTGACAAAGTTGATGTTAAAGTTAAGCGCAGTGGCAAAGAAGAAGAGTTCTCTTTTAACGTAAACTCTTAGATCGACCATTTTGCTTTAACCAGTGATTAAAGTCCTATAAAACCCTTTGTGAAATACACTATATATAAGTAGAGTTATATTAAGTGTGGGTATGAAACCATATGTTCAACATCTTTTGATATGGCAACAAGGAATAGATAGTGAATACATCTCTTCAAGTAACCAAAGTTTTGACCCTTTTAAGTTTTACTTTTTTAAGCGTCAACTTTATTGGCTCTCCAAATAGCTTTGCTCAAAGTGACTTTGAGTCTTCATCACCTCGCTTTGGAGGTTCACGCTCAAAAACCTCATCTAGGTCTGGTGACGAATATGAAAAAAAGGCAGTTAAAAAAGTACCTGTCTCTAAAGAAGGCGTGCCTTTTAATAGAGCTTACCCAGAAGATATTACAGGAAAAACCTTTTCTCAAAAAGTTGAAACATTTGATTATGCAAATGCCGACATCAATGACCTAGTTCAGGTTATGAGTGAGCTTACTGGTAAGAACTTTATTGTTGAACCTGGAGTTAAAGGCAAGATTACTATTATTGCCAGAACACCTATTACAATTGGCCAGGCTTACAATGCTTTTCTATCTGCCCTTGCCGTTAATGGATTAACTGTTGTTCAAACGGGTCCCTTTTTAAAGATCACACGATCTAAAGATGCCCTTAAGGATGCTTTAGAGCTTTATGCAGGTTCTTACTTTCCGAATTCGGACCAGATGATTACAAAGATGATCCAGATGAAACATATCTCAGCTGGTGAGCTTGAAAAAACATTAAAAAACCTTGTTTCCAAGGATGGAGAACTTAAAGCATACTCACCTACCAACTCACTTATTTTATCAGATTATGGTTCTAATGTTGAAAGGATCCTTGAAATTGTAGGGCAGCTTGATGTAGCTGGATTTGAAGAGCGAATGGAAGTCATCCCTATTCGATATGCTAAAGCTAAAGAGATTTCTAGTATTATTGATAAAGTGATCAACAAAGGTGAAAAACAGAGCTCTTCTAGGTTCAGAAGAACTCGACCCACCACTGCTGCAACAGACAGCTTAGGAAGTAGCGTTAGCCTTTCTTTTGTAACCCCTGACGATAGAACAAACTCCATTATTGTTTTAGGCAACGATGCTGGAATTGATAAAGTAAAATCCGTTATTGCAAAGCTTGATTTCAGACTTGGCCCTGAAGACTCTGGCCATGGTGGTGTTTATGTTTATTACATGAAACACACAAGTGCTGAGGAAATTGCAGAAACTTTAAACGGTATAGCTAAAGACTCAGCACAAATTACAAGTAAAGAAAACACTCCTGGTGCAGCTCCAGCACAAACAACTTCAGCAAAAGCTATCTTTGGTGGAGAAATTAGTATTCGTCCTGATAAAAATACAAACAGCCTTATTATTACTGCAAGTAAACAGGATTATGCTGTTGTTGAAAATCTTCTCTCACGTATCGATATTGCAAGAGACCAAGTTTATGTTGAAACCATCATTATGGAAATGAACGTCAACAGAGCTAGAACCTTGGGCTTAGATTTTTACTACCTTGACGAAAAAACAGGAGGAGCAGGTCGTATTGGCTTTAGAGGGACCAACTCTTCAATAGCCGATTTAGCTAACCCACTCAGTGATTCTCCAGGAGTTAATGCTTCTTTTGGTTTTGGTGACGCCTTTACGTCAACAATTGGTGGAGTCGGAGCAACACTCAATCCATTTATGGGCTTGATCCGTTTGCTTAAAAGAACAGGTGCAGGAAATATTTTATCAACTCCTAAAATTTTAGCCATGGATAACGAAAAAGCTTCTATTGAAGTGGGCCAAGAGATTACCTTAGGCTCTGAAATTGTAAACTCAGCAGCTGGCTCAACAACAACAACCAGAAGACAAAAGGTACAAATCAAACTTGAAATCACACCTTCCATTAGCCCTAATACAGACACGGTTCGACTGGAGTTAAACCAAATTGTTGAAAAAGCACAAAATCCGTCAGACCCTTCGACTTCAATTGCACAAAGAGCATTAGAAACTAAAATTGTAGTAAAAAATGGAGAAACCGCTGTTCTTGGTGGACTTATGGAAGAGTCTGACTCTGAATCCATAACAAAGGTTCCAATCTTAGGTGACATCCCTTTACTTGGGTGGCTCTTTAAATCAAAATCTGTTGATAAGACAAAAACCAACTTGCTCATCTTTATTACTCCTAAAATTATTAGGAACAGTGAGCAAAGCAAGTCCCTGGTTAAAGAAGAACTTGATGAGCGTTTAGATTTTATAAAAAACAATATGCGTGGTCGTGATCCATACGGAAAAAAAGCAGATGAACTCAGAGGATACAAACCGGATGTTATGAGTCAAAAAAAATCAAACCAATCTGATATCATAACACTAACCGGTGATGAGCTTGATGAAGATGAATTAGACATTAGTAACGATTCTGAAGTTCAAGGCCTTTTAGATAATGCTGATGATGAGTTTAAGCTAGACGATGAGTTTAACTTAGATGATGACGATTTTGAACTTGATTTTGGAGACTTTGAAGCAAGTCCTAAAGGCGAAGAGCCCTATGCAAAGGATTTCTAGAGCTAGTACTTTGAATAAAAGTAGATAGACAGGAAAATTTTAGTTAACCCAAAGTTTTGGATACGTAGACTTTATGGCAAAAATACAACTTGAAGAACTCTATTTAAAAGCAACTGCTATGAGTGAATCCCAGCTAGAGGCTGTTTTAAATCAAACAACCAAACAAGGGGTTCGCTACAAAGAAGCCTTGGAGCAAAAAACCTACAAAAGCTCTGACGATGCTGTAGAGGCCTTAAGTCAGCTTTTAAATATTCCTTTCATCAAAGACATTCCCTACAATGATGTCCCTGTTGACCTCGTTAGAGACATCCCGCTTAACTATGCAAAAGTAAATGAGGTTCTCCCCTATAAATCCGAAAAAGATCATCTTGTGGTTTTAACGACCAATCCACTTAACCAAGATATTTTTGATGACCTACGCGCCTTATTTAAAAAACCTATTGAGTTTATATTAACTTCTTCAACTCATATTCATGAAGCCATAAACGGCGTCTATGAAAAAAGCACTGCCTCACTCGATGGCTTAGATGAGATCGAAGAAGGCGAATACGACTTAGATGACCCGGTTATAGACTTACTTGAAGCTGGTGACGACGATGCTCCAGTTATTAAACTTGTAAATAGTTTATTGTTTAGGGCTGTAAAAGAAAAAGCTTCTGATATACATATTGAGCCCTACGAAAAAGATATGGTTGTTCGTTTTAGAGTTGATGGTATTTTGTATGACATTTTTAAACCACCAAAAAAGCTTCAAAACTCTCTGTCTTCCCGTATTAAAGTTATGGCGAATTTGAACATTGCTGAAAAGAGACTTCCCCAAGATGGAAGAATACCCTTAAAACTTGCGGGCAAAGATATTGACGTTCGACTTAGTACTGTCCCTACTGCTTTTGGTGAAAGAATCGTAATGCGTCTTC
>CALGNA010000176.1 GCA_937958795.1 uncultured Bdellovibrionales bacterium
AACGCCATAAAAGTTCCAACAGATTTTGCAGGAGTCCATCATGTTGACGAGCTCATTAATGTTACTTCTAAACCAACCTGGGAGTCACCATGTGATTTTACTGTAGGCATAGCAAGCCAATATGAATTAATCCACCAAAGACGAACAGATCAGTATTACAATAAACCCAAGGCTTATTATACTAATATTAAGTCGGATTTTTTAAAGGAATGGGAAGACAATCCTAGCTTAAGAAAAACAAACTTAATCATTGATCGAGATTTAAAAAAAATTGCACTCGAAATTAAATCAAGATTAAGAGAAAAGTTCCCCGAATGCCAGATGAAGTATCAAGAAAATTTTCCAGACATTGTAGAATTACCATATCTCTTTACTCCGTCACAATCAGATATCACTGAAAACACAGAAGCTAATGATTTAAATTCAAGTTATGTTTTTCCTCAAACTTCAAATACTCTTTCTGTTAATGAAAACCTTTTGATACCAGACCCTCAAGTTAGAAGCTTTAGGGAGTATTTAAAAACCGAATACTTAAAAAGGGAAATTAACCCATACTTTGTAGATACTAGTCATATTAATTCTTTAAGAGGAAACATTCATTGTAAAACCAATACTGTAAGATTTTGCAAACAAATGATTAAAGACTAGCTTGCTAAAATACTATATCAACTTATGACAATTTCAAACATTTTTATATTAAGGCTTGAATCATTAAAGTCTTAATTCCTAAGCCATTCATACAGATTATCTACACACTTATCATCTCTAATTAAAAAACCTCAAATAAAAGCCTAAGAATATAAGACTAGGCACAAACAAGATTAGCGCTGTCATCCAATGCCCTTTAAGAACTTTACCAGATGGGTCTTTACCAATTAAAAACTCTTTATCTATAAAGTCTTTATTTAAATAAAATAATACCCAAAAAGCTAAGACAAGACAAATAATGGGCAGCAAAATATTAATCAGAAGATCATCGAACAACTCTAAGGTTTGCCGGCCTGAATCCAGAAAAGAAACCCAGTTGTGTAAATTGAGTAGAATAAATAATATCCCAATTGTTGCACCACAAATTATGAGATAGGAATTAAAATTGGATAGCTTAGGCTGTAAAATTTGAATATGACGCTTTAAGTTTTCATAAAGAAGAACAGTTGATTGAGTGGCAACAAGATAAAGACCCACAAAAAACAGAATGGGCACCCAGTACCTAAAGTACTGCTCCTGAAAAAGCAACGGAATGGTACGGAAGACAACCTCTGAAGATGCGCCCTTAAAACCTACCTGAATGACCATTGGAAAAATAAGAACACCTGACAATAACGAGACCAGGGTATCAATTGTTACGGTTCTAAACCCAAGAATAGGCGAACGCTCATGCTGTAAAAGCCTCGTCCCCAAATAAAACAATGCTCCAAATCCAATACTCACTGTAAATAAAACCTGTCCAATGGCATAACTTAAGGACTTAGCTGTTAGCTGCCTGTAATCAGGATACAGCAAATAGCGCAAGGCCTGACTAAAGCTCTCTTTTTCAATAGAACTAATAACTATTAAAGCATAAAAAACCATAAATGCCGGAACGAATACCTTTGAAACGGTTCTAAAAATAGAACGAAATCTTGTATTAGAAATTAAATTTGTTACGACCAGAAGGTGAAATACAGCAATACCAAATACAACAAACGGATATTGATTTATTTGAGTCACTAAGCTTTGTCCAGCTAGCTTAGGCGTAACTGTAAACCCTAAAAAGAAAACAAGAGCCCAAGTACTTAAAAATAAATAATAGGACAACACAAAAAGAGACAATAGCGCTGGCCCACCCAAAAACAACCACTTGAAACCATGACCCATAAGGTAAAAATTATTTTTATCTTTTATATTATCCTGATATTTTTCAAACTGACGAGCAACAAGTCTGCCGTAAGAAATTTCTAGAATAACAAGCGGCAGACCAACCATCACACACAGAAAAACATAAAGCAGAACAAAGGCTCCACCTCCATGCTCCATAACCACATAGGGGAACCTCCAAAGGTTACCCAATCCGACTGAAGTTCCAATCGCAAAAAGATAAAAGCCAATCGTTGATGGCTCTTTCTTTGCAGCTATTAATTCAGCTGATTTCAAACTCTTCAACCCTTGAGTTGCTGTCGTCTAAAATAATAGGCGTATGCTCTTTTTTAGTAGCAGCTTTAGACATACTTTGTCCTTTTTTAAGAGCATACAATCTCATTGGTACACCCTGTAAATCCCAATGCTCCTTCATTCGTTTAATAACAAAACGCTTATAAGAAGGAATCACTCCCCGCGGCTCATTTGCAAAAGCCATAAAACTTGGCGGAATTTGCTGACTCTGAGTAATATAGTAAAACTTCACATCCTTGGTACCAAAAACAGGTGCTGGCGCCTGCCTAATAACTTTTTGAAAAAAGTTATTCAGCTCTGAAGTACTCAATTTTGTATTCATTTTGCCCCAGTAATCCAGGACTTTGATTTTTAACTTATCTAAGCCCTTGCCAGTTTTGGCAGAAACAAAACACACCCACAAATCCCTAGCAAAATGGAACTCTTTTTGGATCTGAGCCAAGAATAACTTCCTTGGTGCTGGGTTGTGCATATCATCGATCTTATTAGCCACAATAAGAACACCAACGTGTTCATCTTGAATCATTTGTAATATTTTAGCATCTTGCTCAGTAGGACCGGTATTCACATCTATAACGAGCAAACAAATATTGGCACTACGAATAGCTCTCTGGGTTTGCATAGTAGATAACTTTTCTACTCCTGGCTCAATCTTAGCCTTACGTCTTAAACCTGCAGTATCTGATATGGCACAAAAGGTATCCTTTAATGTGACCTGCACTTGAACAGCATCTACTGTTGTCCCTGCTATTGGAGACACTAAAAACCTGTCTTCTCCTAACATCTTATTTAAAAGTGAGCTTTTGCCTACATTTGGTTTTCCGACAATGGCTAGCCTTAGATCTTTTTCAAGTGTCGGATCTGCAAAAATCTCATCTTTTTTAAAGTGTTTAAAAGCTTCTTCAATAACAAAGTCCAAACCCATATTAGACTCAAGAGAACAAGCCAAGAGGTCTTCACCCCAGTGATAAAAATCCGCCAGTAAATCATCTTTTTTATAGTCTTCATCAATTTTATTTACAATGATACTAAATGGTATTCCTGAGGTTTTAACCATTTCATAAACAAGATCATCTTCAGGTGTTCTACCGGCTCTTCCGTCAACAACTAGAACCAAGTAATTGAAGTCCTCAATATAACTCTTTGTTGTTTTTAAAATAGCTTCAGAAATCGGATCATCTTTTCCGGTTAATCCACCTGTATCAAAAACTAAAAATTCTTGCCCCCACCAACGGGCACGACCAGGCCTCACATCACGAGTCACTCCCGGCTCATCCTTAACCAAAGCCCTACGGCTTCGGGTCAGTTTATTATACATGGTTGATTTACCAACATTTGGTCGCCCTACAATACCGAGCTTAAACTCTTGTTTCTCTTTAATGAGCATAACCGAGCTCCTTTAGTTGGTGATTTTTTTTAGTCCAACCTTTTTCAATGCGAACGTGTAAAAACAAATCGACGTTTAAATCTAATTGCTGCTTAATGGCTTTGCGAGATTCTTTTCCAATAGTTGAAATCATCTGACCCTTATGACCAATAACGATTTTTTTGTGAGGTTCTTTTTCTATAATAAGATCAGCATAAATTTGAGGTTTTTTATTTGGCTTCTCTTCAAATTTTCTAATCTGAACAGCAGTACCGTAAGGGATCTCTTCATTTAAATGAATAAAACACTGCTCACGAATAGACTCTGCAACAAGTTCTCTTAAAGTATGGGGACTCCAGATTTCATTATCCACATAAAATGCTGGCTGCTCAGGCAAATAAGTTTTTAAACACTCAATAAGCTCGCGGTGAGTTTCTAGGTTACCCGTTTTAGCTGAGCCCCAAAAAACATGATCTGCCTTCTCTTTGATCATTCTTTCTAAGATCCAAATTCTTTGCTTATGTTCTAAATCTGTTTTGCTAATATACCCAACCCAAGGCTTGCCACAGGCCTCTAAAGTTTCAATTACTCTTTCAAATTTTATAGGATGAGGACAATCTAAATGAAAAACCGCCAACAGCACGTGAGCATCTTCCATAACCTTCATAGACTCACCTTCCAAAAAGTGATTCAAACCTTTTTCTGATTGAATAAATCCAGGGGCATCACTAAAGATCATCTGGAGCTCATCTTCTTGTAATAAACCAAGTATTTTTTGGCGAGTCGTTTGCGGCTTATCTGTTACTATAGACACCTTCTCCCCAATAAGCGCATTTACCAAAGAACTTTTACCTGCATTAGGCAAACCTACAACACCTACATATCCTGACTTCATAAGAAGCCTCCTTCTATCTTTACAAGAGCGGTTTTAGCCGCTTCCTGTTCTGCTTTACGTTTTGATTTACCTTCTGCTTCGCCCAATACGACGCCATCTACTAAGACTGCCATTTTAAATAATGGGTTATGAGCAGGTCCCGTTTCCGAAACACACTCATAAACTGGAGATTCTTTACCTACAATATGTAACTTTTCTTGAAGCGATGTCTTAGGATCAAAAGACTCTGGAGTCCAATTTTCAACATCCTCAGGCATCAGGTCTTTCATGACAAATAAAAGCCATTTATAGGCAATTTCCCAGCCCCTATCTAGCATCAAAGCACCAACAACTGCCTCAAAACTTGAGGCTAGAATACGATTCTTTTCTCTACCTAGAGTTTTTTCCTCACCAACACCTAGTATTAAAACATGACCCAAACCAATGGACCTTGCACATACTGCCAATGACCCCTCATTAACCAGAGAGGCCCTAATGGTCGTCAACTTTCCTTCATCAATATTAGGGTATTTTACAAAAAAATAGGATGATAATATGGCATCAATAACAGCATCACCTACGTGTTCGAGGCGTTCATAGTGACGACCACGAGGATTAAAACTCTTATGAGTACAGGCCTCAATCAATAAATCTTGATCTTTAATAAGCGATTTTAGAGTCTGGAAGGGCTCCAGATCCGAGTCAAAAGACATTCTTGTTATCCTTAAAGTAGTCATGGGTCTTACATAAGTCCCAACGTTTTATCCTAGCCTGGACATCAATAGCACAAAGCTTTCTGAAAAACAAAAACTTGATTAAAACAGCGTATTAGCTAACAAAGACTAAACAAAATAGATTAAAACCGAGTAAAGACTACAAAGGAGACTCTAAATATGGCTGTACATTTTAATAAAAATGACTTTCCTGAGCTTTTTCCATTCAATTCCGACCTCATACTCTTTCGTAGCTTTTCGCTGCAAGTCACTGAAAATTCTGACTTTTCAGACTTAGGCAACACCTTAGACCTCAATAACTCAACATGGAACAAGCTTGATACAGAACTCAAAAGAAAAGAGGCTATTTTATCTATTCTTAATGAAAGTGACGAAAAAAGCCTTATCGTTCATATAGTGGAACAAGGCTATGACCGAAAGAAAAAAGACAAGATTGCGGCAACCTTCTCAAAAAGCATTAAAACAGCCTCCATCTATGGCATTCCATTCCACGATGAAAACTCGACTCTCATGAGGTTTACATGCACCTACAAACTTAAGGCAAATGAGCCAGCCATTGGCCAAGTTGGAATCGCAACTCAGGTGGGCATACTTGATCCTATTAAGTCTGAAAACCAAATAGATTTCTACCTCACGATTGGCACCAGAGAACTCACAAAGTATTATACTATCTTAGATTTTGAGCTTTTAAAAAAGTTTGTTCTAGAGTTTGGTAAAAATGAAGACTCCAAAGAATACAGAAACCCAAAATCATCTAACTGGAAATCCATAGATCAGTTACATCAAGAACATACGAGCCAGCTAGATGAGAAACAGTTAGCCACCATTGGTATCGCTCCAAACCATGACCTCAATCAACTTTTTAAACTGACAATGAATATTGAAAGCTATACACACGAAATAAGTACACTTGCACGCTTTACTAAACAGTTTGTTGATAGCCCTAACTTACATCACATGGATCCTGACTTTGCAAAAAAACTGACTGATAAATTTAATCTCCTTGATCTGGATACAAGCCTAAAAGACAAGGACCTTCTAAAACAAACTATTGTCTACTTTAAAGATTTACTTAATGACAAACAAGACATTTACGATACTAAAAACTTATTTAAGAGTTTAAAGCTACATGAGACACAAAACACTATAGATCATCATTATAGCTCTATTCTAAATAACTCTATTCTAAAAAATTAAATTCACTGAATCATTCATGAAAATAATATAATTCTTTAGGAACACTATACATCTATGATCTTTTTCCTTTGATAATATGTCATTCTCCCCTATAAGCAGATCATTGGGAATTTAAGGAGAACATATGAAGAAGATAGTTATAATGCTTTTGTTTGCAACTGGGTTCCATGCAAATGCAGTTTATGTCGATTTTGATGTCGTATTAAATGATTTTAAATTTGATCAAGTCATCAATGACTCCGATTTAACAGAAGTTATAAAAAATGTCAGATCTAGAGAAATACCAAACTCTGGGACAACCACAGACTGTCACATATTAGCTGAAATCTCTAGATATAAAGAATTTACGGACAAAGATGAATACAAACAATCCTTTTCTTTTGATATAAAAAGTCAGGCTCATATTAATCTAATAAACTTTTGTGGTTTAAAACTTCTACAAGAAAATTACGACAAAGATACAACAAATAAAATAATACAGCAGCAGTTACAGAGTCTTAAGATCTCTTTACCAAGACAAAATCAACCAACAGTATCTGGTTCAATTTTAGCTGGCCACAAAGTTATGGCTTTAAATTTAACAACTTTACCTAAAGATAGACGATCAAAAAGAAGAGCAAGGATTTCTCAATGGATAACTGCTAACGGGCAATTGAGCCTAAACATTCAAGATGTACATACTGGTGACACTTTACTTATTTGGGTCGATAATGAGTTTGGAGAAGAGATTGCCGAGCAGAGGCTTACAGTAGGCTCACACTCTTCTGGCTCAAATTTAGATGATCCAAACTTTGGTGATCCAAGCTTTAAAGACACAAAATCCCAAGACATAAGACCACCCATATTTAATCAGAATTATTTATTAATTCATCCATATACAAATAGGACCAACTATATCAGAAGCCTTGATACAAATGGATTAGGTGAACCAAATCTACTTATTAGGTTTTATGCCAATATTACCTCAAACCCTGTTTCTGAACTTACACCCATAATTGAATTTTCTTTAGACTCAGATGGCAAGCTACCAACCTTCATAAATGACCAGGGGAATCTACAAGCTAAAACTTTAGAATTAGACAAAGAAGCAGCAAATTCATATCAAATATTTGCAAAAGAACCACATAGAACAACTTGGGTAAAAGTAGGTACTGTCTTTGGTGAAGATGGACTCACAAGAAATGAAGAAGGCCATCTTATATTTAAAAAGGACCCTTACAACCAGACAACCTTAACAAATCCTGGTGGTTACTATAAATCCGCTGCTCTCTCGTATTTTAAATTTACAGGCCCACTTTTTGATTCACTCAACCATAGCGTTCACGATGTCATACAAGGGAGTCTTTCTGACTGTTACTTTGCTGGAACCATGAGAGCCTTAGCCTACTACTACCCTGAGATCTTACAAAACGACATCATTAAAAAGAATGAGCAACTAAGCACTCCTGAAAGAGACGTTTATACCGTTAGGTTTTATAAACTTGACGAAGATCAACACCACGAACCTGCTACAAGTGAAATACTTGAATACCATGTTGATAGTTATCTTCCCGCTACATCAAGTGGCACAGCCTTATACATGAGAGGAACATACAAAAAACCATTTGAAATGGAACTTTGGGGGCCCTTAATAGAAAAAGCCTATGTCCTCCATAGATCACAACACAAAAATAAAAGCACACTGAGTTATGAATTTATTGGAGGTGAGAATGAAGGCCAAAATATTAGCTTTGTTTTAAACTCTTTAGTAGGCGGAGATACACTTAGAAGAAGCCTTTATTATCACAACACAACAAAAACTCAATTCATTGAAGATATTGAAAAACACTATGACTTTCAATCCAACAAATTCAAAGGGCCTGTCTTGGCTGATTCAGCAAAAGACTCTTTTATGACATATAAATATCAAAGTGATGAAAATATAATTGGTGACCATCAATATATTATTTTAGATTATAATAAGTCTAAAGAGCAACTTTTAGTAACCAACCCATGGGGCCAACTTGAACCTGTACAAGATGGAAATGATGATGGAGTTTTTTGGGTTCCTATCGATACTATATATAGAAACTTTGAATACATTGTGTATTACAACTTATAAACTATAATGATGACATCCTTGTTTAAAACCATAGATTGTCACATGCTGTTCGTTACTTCAATAGAAGATGGCTTGGGTGTTTATGAAAAAACCCTAGGCCACAAGCTGCTTTGGCAGTCTGATACAATGGCAGGGCTTGAAATGTCAGATACAAAGACACAGCTTGTACTTACCACTGACACTCCATCTGAAACTATTTTTTTAACTGAAGACACACATAAAGCCTATTTGTTGTTATTAAAAAACAACTTTAAATCCATTAAAGCTCCTTTTAAAATTAGAGTTGGCTCTATGGCTGAAGTTATGGACCCATGGGGCAATGTTATTAAATTTTTAGACTTGTCGGATAAAAATTAAAATCACTAAATATCACTTTCTACACCGTGGCTTTACTTTAGTACCTGTCATTCCTAATAAGGCCTCTCTCACTATTTACCGTAAGGAGTTTATACTATGAGATTTTTATTACCTCTTCTCGTCTTTTTAAGTTTTGGATATGCTCAGGCAGACCAGTGCTATGCACTAACAACCAAACAAGTTCTTTCAGCTGCAAAGCACCTCCCTGATGGAGTAAACGTTTTTTTATACTGCCCCATCTGTTCTGGTTTTAAAGATGAAGTAATTGAACTTAAAAATGTACAAATTGACAGACGAGAGTTTGCTGATTGGTTTTATCTAAGCTTAAACGATACTCCTGTTGATTTAGCCTACACCTATATTCTTCAAGATAATAAGTTTATTAATCTAGCTAGCTTAGTTACAAAAGACCCCGCTAGCGACAGTGATAAAGACACCTATGGGTGTAAAAATGAAAGAGTACCAGATTCTGTTCCTCTAGATTTTCCTGCTAAACATTTAAATCAAGCTTATTCAGGTGAAAATGACTTTAATGAGTCATATGAAGGACAAGCAGAGGCTGACTACATCGAAGACATTCAAAACGAATCAGATGATAGCACTGAAGAGTCTACTACTGGCCCCTAACAAAAGCTCTTCATATTAAATACTATTTTCAAAACAACCAGGCTTGATACCAAACCTGGCTTATTCCAAACAACACCTATGAAGAAAACAAAAAAACCTCTATTTATGACTCTACTCGTAATATTTGCACTTGGATCTCTAGTGCTTTCATTTATTGGTAAAGAATTTTCAAAAAAACCTCATGTGGTTTCATGCTTTACATCCACCAACGAAGGCCAGTCTAAAATTGAAGACTGCGTTACTAAAGCCAAAGATCACTACGAATTACGCGCCAGTAACATTCATAAAATACTCTTTAATCATGATAATTTAGTAAACGTCATATTGGATTACGAAAACCAATGCTACTGGGCTAACAAAGACCAAAAAATGATGCGATCACATTGTTATGACAACGGAGCTGATGACTTTAAAGAGGGACTGACTCGCTATAAAAACAAAGAAGATATGTTTGGCTTTATGAATAAAAAATTAGAAATTGTAATCCCTGCTCAATATAAATTTGCCATGCCCTTTTCCAATGGGCACTCAGAAGTCTGTTTAGACTGCAAACGCATATCCACTCCAGGGTCTGAGTACAATATTGTTGATGGTAAAAAGTGGAGCCTCATTGATAAAAAAGGAAATACTGTTTCTCATTGTAAGATGAAAAACAAATCACCCGTGTGCAATATTCCTACTAAAAACTAATCAGATCATTTCTTCTTAAACAAAGCCTCAGCAGCCGCGAGCAGATCTTGCTTAGGATCCGACCCCGCTGAACCTGGTTGCTTTTGATTCAATACAAAATGATCACACCAATTGGAGCGCTCTTTCTCTTGAACTAAATCTACCATTGGCTCTCGGCATTGTTGCGAAGCCGTTACATCGAAGAACTCACAGTTTTTACAAACCCTTAAGTCCTCACCGCAGGACTCACACTCTGCGCTTCGAGACAAAGGCAGAGTCACTTCATTTTTAGTTGAACACTTAAAGCAGTAAACAGATTTAAAACTCAAGGCTTTAAACCGCCAGAAAACTCAAGTGGCTTTTTATTTAAATTATGCTCTGCTAT
>CALGNA010000177.1 GCA_937958795.1 uncultured Bdellovibrionales bacterium
AGGTGATATTCTTAAAAAAGACAATACGCCGTACACAGTCTTTACTCCTTACAAAAACAAATGGCTGGCTAAACTACAAACCCAGCCCATAGAAAAGCACTCTAGTGAAAAACACCTTCAAAACCTAACAGACTTAAAAAGTCCGATATGTCCAAGCCTTACTAAGCTAGGCTTTGAGAAATCAAAAATTCAATTCCCATCAACTAAGATTACTGCTGGATCACTTAAAAATTACGACAAACAACGGGACTTTCCAGCACACCCAAAAGGTACATCCCTATTAGGCCTACACCTTAGGTTTGGAACAATTAGCCCTCGTAACGCCCTAAAAAACGGTCTCAAAATTAATGCCATTTGGCTTTCTGAGCTGATCTGGCGCGAATTTTTTATGCAAATTTTATATCATTTTCCAGAAAGTGAACACAACTGCTTTAAAGCAAAATATGAAAAAGTGCCTTGGTCAAAAAATGAAAACTCTTCTGATTTTGAAGCCTGGAAAAATGGCAAAACAGGAGTTCCCCTAGTAGATGCGGGGATGAGAGAGCTTAATCAAACAGGACACATGCACAATCGAGTCAGAATGCTTGTTGCGAGTTATTTAACCAAGCATCTTATGATTCATTGGAAACTAGGAGAAAGGTACTTTGCTTCAAAGCTCTTAGATTATGAACTCTCGTCAAATGTTGGGAACTGGCAGTGGGCAGCAGGCTGCGGCTGTGACGCTGCCCCTTACTTCAGAGTCTTTAGCCCAGAGGCTCAACAAAAAAAGTTTGATTCAAAATTTGAGTACATTTCCAAGTGGGTACCCGAGTATGATTCTCCTTCTTACCCTGAGCCCGTTGTTGACCATAGTGTTGGCCGAAACCGAGCACTTTCTCTGTACAAAGAGGCTCTTCAATAATATATCACAGACATGAGTTATTTTTTAAAATTTTCCAAAGATCAGCATAAGTTTTCAGCCTCACACATGACAGTTTTATCTGATAAATCTAAAGAACCACTTCATGGACATAACTACTATGTTGAAACTCAGATTAAAACAGCCCAGTTAGACCCTAAGCTAAATTGGGTTTGTGATCTCAATCTTATTAAATCTTCGCTTAAGCCCATTCTTGATAGTTTGGATGAAAAAACACTCTTTCCACTAAATTCGGAACGAATTAAGGTCACTGAAACTGACAAAAATTACAATATTGTCTACTCCCCTACTGCAGGCATGAAAAAACACTATAGCCTCCCTACTGATGAGGTAAACTTGCTAGCTTGCGTAAACATTACTTGTGAGGCTCTTGCTAAGCACATCCATGATGAGCTCATCGCTACTCTAAAACAATCTTCTACTCTTTTTAAACTAAACCCTTTTGAATTAAGTATCTTTGTCCAAGAAACTCGTGGACAGGGTGCTGGGTATGAGTCTAAACAGAATTTATGAAATCTAAGTTCAAATACAGATTCGAAGCTGCTCATAGATTTGTTCATGGCTCCTCTAAGTGCAACACACCTCATGGTCATACCTGGTGGGTTGAGATTTCTATTGAGACTCCAACTAACAAGATGGACAAAAAAAAAGGCCTCTATATTCCTTTTGAAAATATCAAAAAAGATTGGAAACATTGGATTACAGAGATTGTTGATCATTCTTTCTTCTTAAACCAAGAAGACCCCTTACTTGAATCAGTACAAAAAGACATACCAGACGCAAGACTCTTACTTTTCCCCTGTGACCCTACCACCGAGGCGATTGCCTGCTATTTTCTGCTTAAAGCCAATGAACTTGTAAAAGACCTTGAGGTCCAAGAACTCACTCTTATTGAAACCCCCACAAACTCTATCAGTATCAACCTAAAAGATGCTCAGGAGTTCGCATCTCAATATCCAGATTTTAAATTAAATAAATAGGCTTAAGAGCCTTTGATGATGTAAAACTTACTATTTTGACTTCAAAGTATTGCTGAAAATTGGAGAACTTCATAAGCTCACTCGTTACGGAGACACCTATGAACAGAAACCAAAAAACCTTACTTATTGTTATTTTTTTGATTCCATCACTTTTTGTGTCATCTTATAGTTTTGGAAGTGGCATCATCGATGATGCCTCTCTCTTTGTCTTGGACGCTCTAAAAGTGTCACCTGATGTGCAAGAAAATAATCTAATGATTCAGCAACTTAATTTAGTAACAAGGTCTGCAAGAGTCAATACTACGGGCTACTATGAGCACTACAGAAAATTTAAGCCACTTCAAGTATCTATCAAACAAGCTAAAGATGATATTTTAAAGCTTGGGGTATCCTTTAAAGACTTAGCACTTCTTGCTGATATTAAACTCTTAAGCAAGAACAATGAAAACCGCCCTGTTTACATTCAATTTTTTGCTTCCATTGATAGTACGCAACTATCTTCTGGTCATCTCAATAAAGTTGAGTTCTTAGTTAGGGTCCCCATGAGATTAGATATGGTCACTCCACTTGATCCTGAAATGTTAAAAAGCATACATGCTGTATCCTGGGCTTGGATTGATGACATCAAGTTCAATGCACAACTACTTAACCCACAGAATGACTTTTCTTATAAAGTAGCCACCCCACAACTTGAGTATACGACTTGGAAAAGGCTCACAATTGATAGTCCATACAGCAGCACTTATAAAATACAAATGTTACTCGGCAAAGCCGCCAAGAACCTTCAACTCTTTTTTGACCCTAACTAAAAGTCACGTCTTCATCTTAATTACTAAATATAAATTAATAAAATTAAGTACTTAAATATATAAATTGACAAGTATTTTATAGCCTTATGCATTTACTCATCCTTTTGAACAGGCCTCCATTTAGTGTTAGGCTGACCTGAATTTGAAGCTTTAAATATCAGTACTAACTTTTCCTAGGGAGTTACACCTATGCATTTGTTATCCAGTATTCTACTGCTTGTTATCGTTGCCCGTTTGTTTGGTCGTCTTTTTAAGTCTTTGGGGCAGCAAGAAATTGTTGGTGAAATCCTAGCAGGTGTCTTCCTAGGCCCCATCGTTTTAAACGTTGTTCATATGTCCCATGAACTCTCGGCTATCGTTGAACTTGGAGTTTTCTTACTGATTTTCAGCGCTGGGCTTGAAATGGATTGGCACGAAGTTATTGATGCCATGAAAAGTCGCTCACTCTTCTTAGCCATTGGAGCTTTTTTTATTCCATTAGGTGGTGGTTTTTTTGTAAGCCAAGCATTTGGCTTCCCTATGCGTGAGTGTATAAGCGTTGGGCTATGCATAGCCATTACAGCTCTTCCGATTACAATACGTTTTTTAAATGACTTTAAACTCAATGATAAACCTCTAGGTCATAGCCTTATCGGTGCAGCTGTCTTCATTGATATCGTAGCTTTGTTGATCTTAGGTATTTTATTTGATTCTTCTTCTGTTGATGGATCCACAGGTATCTTAAAGTCTTTAGCTGGAGTCGGAATCACCTCGTTAAAAATGCTTGGATTTTTCACAGTCGTGTACTTTGCAAACCGTTTCTTACGATACGAGTTTACACATATTAGCAGAAGCCAAAAGATTTTTAGAAACCTTGTGGACTCATTAGGCGAAGAGGCTATTTTTGGAATTTCACTTTTGTTTGTTCTTATCTTTAGTTCTATTAGCGAAAGCCTTGGCCTTCACTTTATTATCGGTGCCTTTTTTGGAGGACTCTTACTTAACAATGATATTATGGGACAAGAATCTTTTGATACATTAGAAACAAATCTTCAGTCCTTCACAAATGGCTTTTTTACGCCTCTATTTTTTGCTTCTATTGGATTGATTATGTCAGTTGGAGCCTTTAGCAACCCGCTCTTGTTATTTTCATTACTTGGCGTTGGTTTTCTTTCAAAATTTATTGGAGCCTACCTTGGAGCTTCCATATCTGGAATGTCCATGAAGGATTCACTTAGAAGTGGCCTCATCTTAAATTCAAGAGGCGTACTGGATTTAGTTATTGCAGATCTTGCATTTGAAAAGGGCTATCTATCAAGTGCGGTTTTTAGCTCTCTTGTTCTCTTGAGTATCACAAGTACAATTTTAGCACCTTTCCTCTATACGAAGTTTAAACTTCATTTAGAAGATAAAGCGACTGCATAGCTATTATTTTTAAAAGAACATATGAACCTGTCCCACAAATCTGTTCGTATCATTAATGCTACCATTATAATCCTCAGATAGAGCTGTCATAAAAGCCTCTATCTCCACCCCAGAAATAGGGAACATTTTGACTCCAAAACTAAGCTCTCTAGATCGACCCGCTGATCTATTTAAAGCTGTATTACTATTAGACAATCCAAAAGTTAGATAACTCTCTCTCCAGATCCTTGCTTTTGCTTCAACCGTATTTATTAAACCGGAATTCCGACCAGGAACCACAGTGTGACTCTCTCCAAAGTATAATGTCTCAGCGTTTAAAATAATTCGACTTACAGCACCACCAAGGTTAAATGAAATAAAGCTCTCTGACCAATCTCCTGATCCATCTTCTCTTGTAAAACTCCAAGCAGATAAGCCTGCTGAAAGCCCATAACTCACAAACCTTAATCCTGTATTTAAAACAAAACCCTTTGATCGATCTGCTACGACAGTTGAGTTACCTCCTGAAGAAGTTAAGCTTTCGGCTGTATACTGACCTGGTAGAATAATAGCAGCATTAAAATAGGGTACATTTGGAGCTGATCCAACGCTTATAGCTTGATACCTTACCTGAGCTGCCCCCGCTGTAGAACAGGTAACATTCCCAGCACTTCTTCCGTCTAATTTTGTTAAACCAAATACCAAACACTCCCTTAAACTAGAGTGATTTGCTGTGTGATAACCTAGCATTGGCCTAAACCAACCTATTTGAGCAAATGAGTTATATGCTAAATCATCAACCAAAACATATGCACTTCGGGTTATCATATTTTGTGGGAATAAAAAATTATCATAACCTTCTGAAGTAGGGCTGTTTAAAACCCTTGCCTCATATATAATTGAGACCTTCTCTTTTAAAGGACGAAACCTAACACCAAAATCCATAGACATAATACCCGATGCCGATAGTTGCTGCTGACCTGCTACTTTTTGGTTCAGGTAAAAGTACCTAAATTCTGCATTCGTTGTTGCTACACGGTTCCTCTCCAACCAATAGGGGTCACCTTTTGGGATTACCCGAGCCATTACTTTATCTGACACCATCCACATGCCCGCATCATCATATTCTTTAGTATAAGGCTTTTCATCCTTAGCTACTGAAGCAATATATTTAGCTTTAGGAACTGGCCTAAGACCTTTGATTATTTTTTTCTGGACCTTAGCTGGATATGTACTGATCTTTTTAATAGTAGTTTTTTTAGGGTAAGCTTTTGCATATGGCTGTTGGTTGCGTGGAGCTGGGGTGTGCTTATCAGCGACCCAGTGTTTTGACTTAAAGCTCTTCAACCACCTTTCTTGATTCCACTTACCGTAGTGATTTCGGATCCCACCACCCTGTGGGCTTACATGACACCCCTGACAAGACAAAGTACATCTTCTTTTGATGGGGACTCTGTTTAATCTGCCTGGATTGTGACAAGCAGCGCAGTTTTTAGAATATCTATTTGCAAGCCAAGGCTCGGCGACAGATGTATTTGATAGAAAAAAGCTAAACCCCAATATCAAACAGAGCTTTATAAAGTATTTCAATATTATCCCCTTACTCTTGACCCGACATAAATTCACATTATCTTCACACCAAATACTGTCTTATTTAGAGACCCATGAAAAGCCCATTCGTGTCCAAATGAACCCTAAAGTTCAAACTGAGTAAGATTAGCTTAAAATTATATATTTTGTAAGTTATTTTAATACTTTAGGAACTTCTTTAAAACTAAATTGTGCTCAAATTTTTACCAGTTTATGCCGATAAGACTTTGTGTAGTGCTGAGAGTTTACCTATACTTAGAGCATCTACACGGAGGTAGCATGTTGAACAGGCGTCTTTTTAAGCCAGCAAAAGTTTTTATATTCATTGGATCCATTTCAATTTTATTAACAAGCTGTAATTTTGAAAATACTATTGTCAACTCCGGTACATCAGGTTCAAGTCTCCCACCTATTCCACCAAACCCTGCATTAACAGCTAAGCTGGTCCAACACTGTGGAGAGTGTCATGTTGGAAGCAACAAATCTGGCGGCATTAAAGATTTAGATAACTTACAGTGGGTTGCCGAGAATTATATTGTTCCTGCTAATTCGAGTATCTCAATGCTTTATCTTAATATGAACCCTGGTGATATGCCTAAGAACACAACAGCAGCCGATTATGCAGATGGAACAGATTTAGCTATTTTTAAAGCTGAAATAAAAGAATGGATAGATACGCTCGATATTAATACAATTGATGCAAAATCTTTTGCAGAAATCTATACTGATATTTTCGAACCTAGGTGTGCGACATGTCATTCCGTCGATAACCCACCTGCAGGAATTCAACTTAACAGCTATACTGGAATACTAAGGGTTATTGAACCTGGACCCTTAGCCGAAACAAGCCTCCTCTATGATGCAATTAATCAAGGTCGAATGCCAAAAGCACCAAATCCACTTTTAGATCCTGATGAAATCGAAGAGGTTCTTAAATGGATTCAAGCCGGTGGAGCATACGACGGAATAACGCCTGCTACTTTTACGGAAGTAAACACTATTATACAGGCTAAGTGCATAAGCTGCCATGGTGCAAGCACCAGCAGATCCTTAGCTTCACATGCCGATGTTATGGCCTATGTTAGCAGCACTGTTGGACCAACAGGGGTCGCAGAAAGCACTCTTTATCGTGCTGTGCAAAGACAGTCAGGAGTTCAACCTATGCCTAGGAACAACCCCGCTCTTCCTAATAGTGAAATCTTTACAATTGAAAGTTGGATCTTAGATGGAGCTCAAGATAATTAAAATTTACTTAAACTACAAAACAATTTAAGTCTTAGTTTTTCTGAACCCAATTCCACAAAGCCTGCACAACTCCACCGTTACCTTCTTGTGCCGATATGGGCCCTTGATCTCGATCTGTCCAAGAATACAAATCAATGTGAGCCCAAGCTTGGTCTTTATGAACAAAAGACTTTAAAAACGAAGCTGCAACTAGGGCTCCACCAAATCCTGCTGCTGAGTTTACACATTCAGCAGTTTGAGATTTTAACCTTGAAAAACTCCAATGTGGAATAGGCATAGGCCAAGTGGGGTCATCCATTTCAACTGAAGATTCAAAAATACTTTCAATTAATTTATTTTGATTTGAAAACAAACCAGCTACTTCTCCGCCTAATCCATATTTTATAGCACCCGTTAAAGTAGCACAATTTATCAAATAACCAGCATCTGGAACTTTTTCCTGAGCATAAGATATGGCGTCAGCTAACACTAACCGCCCTTCTGCATCAGTATTATCAATCTCGATCAATCGACCAGAATAGCTCTTAATAATGTCACTAGGACGAAATGCATTTGAAGCGACTGCATTTTCTGCAGCTGCTACAAAAAAATCAGCTGGTTGATTAGGTTGAACTAACTTAAACTGTGCTGCTAAGGCTAAAACAACAGAAGCCCCTCCCATATCTTTTTTCATTTTTCTCATACCAGCAGGAGGCTTAAGGTCCAAACCACCGGAATCAAAAGTAATACCTTTACCAACAAATAGGACAGGCTTTTTTGAAGTCGACTTTTTTGATTTTGTTTTTCTAGTTTTATCATTTTCTGGTCTATAGGAAATATGTATCAAAGCAGGCCCATGTTCAGCTGCCTTTCCAACGGCATGAAGCAAACCAAAGCCTTTCTTTACCAGACTAGATCCTTTTATCACCTGAGTTTTGAAGCTACCTTCATTAAATTGAGACTCACAAAACTCTGACAACATAGTTGGATGACAAAAGTTTGGCGGTAGGTTTACAAGATGCCTTGAAATATTCACACCAAAGCCACTATGGACTCCAGACATAAGAGCCTTTTTATTAAAATCTTTAAAACTTATTTTTTTAAGATACTTTGATGTTGCTTTCGTTTCTTTATTAAAAAAACCATAATTATCTCCATCAAATTGTTTTTTAAAACTATAGCCAGCAAGCTCAATGGCAGCTCCGACTCCGCTTTGCTCTTTGTCATCTAATCCAAACTGACTCAATACAAAATGACCAGTCTCAGAAGAGCTCAATCTACTCTTAACTTCACGTCCTAAAAAGTCCCTAAACCAACCATATCCTCCCTGCTCAAAACCACCAGGAATACCTGATTTTTTGACATCGAATCGAAAGACAATATGCTCTCTACCCTTAGAGTCATAGACATTTTGAACTTCTTTTTTTTCATCTAGCTCTTTAACAAAACCCAACTTACCAAGCTTCTTCTGAACATTCTTAGCTGTGTTGTTAGAAAATAACCAAAAAAATGGCCCCTCTTCTTTATTAGAGTCAAATTTTTGAAGATCCAACTCAGATTGGAAACTCATTTTTAAATGGTAAGATACCGGCTTTAATGGAGCAAATTTCATATATTAACCTCAAATTTGGGGATGATATATTTCTCTCAAAACCACTAAAAGAAAACAAGCCTCTAGGCGGTCAATTCAAAAGAAACACAATAAAAGCAGGAAGAGTCGATATCTTTACAAAACAACTTGCAATGCACCTCATTCTTGACTAAAAATAGGACCTCTGTGGCGGCCGTAGCTCAGTTGGTAGAGCCCTGGATTGTGATTCCAGTTGTCGCGGGTTCAAGCCCCGTCGGTCGCCCCAATTTATTCCTTATTTTTCAAATTTGAGTTGCTAATTTTCCATGAGCAGAGACTTGTGGAAAACCTGACTCTTGATATAAAATTACAGAGACTAGTCATGAAACTATTAAAACCAAAAAAATTAGAACAAGGCGATACAATTGGAGTCTTTACTCCGTCCTCACCTGGTTATATTACAAATAAAGAACTCCTTCTTAATGGAATTAAAAATATTAAAATTCTAGGTTTCAACGTAAAACTTGATTCACTTACAGAAAATAGATCCTCTCAAGGCTATAGATCAGGCACTCCACAAGACAGAGCAAAAGAATTTTTGGGTCTAATAAATGACGACTTCTAAAATAGACTGCAGTAAGTACGCCCTATTTAATTCTTCAGAAAAAAGCACTGATCTGCCTAATGTCATATTACGCAAATCAACAGTTGATGACGCCAAAGATCTCTCGCAAATACTTTTTGAAAGAGAACCAAAAGAACAATCTATTGGAGAATGTTACAATCGCTTCCATCTTGAATTCCAAAAGAATACTCCTGACAATTGGGCACTCTTTGTTGCCGAATTTAACGGCCAGGTTGTTGGATACGGAAGACTCAGTTTAATTACAAACACAACACCTAATCCCTATCCAAAACCAAAAGCTTGGTGGCTTACAGGCCTTGGTGTCAAAAATGACTTTAGAAGAAAAGGCATAGCTCGTAAACTCACAGAAAAACGTATTCAATTTATTCAATCAAAAAAAGAAGATCTCTACTATGTTTCTAATTCTAAAAACTTAGCCTCAATAAAACTTCATGAACATTTTGGTTTTAAAAAAGTCTCTGAAGCACCAGGATATGGATCCGTCTCTTTTGATGGAGGCTTAGGTTACTTGTTTCAATTAAAATACACGGAACAAAATTTGTAATTTTCTATTTAGCTTGAGATAGTTCTAAGAAAATAGGTATAATATTTTAAAAAGAATTAGAAACAATCAAGCAAAACCAGACCTAACAAACTTAACACAAATAACTCTTGATAAAATACAATTAGAAATTAATAACAGATCAATTAAACGCTAAGGTTGAAAAAAAACTTTTGAACTTTACTATTACATCAACTTTGCACCGACCTATTGATATCAGAGGTACTTATGGAAAATTATAGAGAATTAATGACACATAAACTCATGGAATTTCTTGCAACCCATTCTGGCTCCTATGCAGAAGCTCTCTTCCTTATTATTGTTTTGGCATGGGTGACAGTGTGCGCAGCCATCCTTCACTTTATATTTCATAAGATATTAATTAGGTTTCTTACAAATTCGCAACTATCTGATCGCGAGGGAAGTTGGCTTAATGCTTTTAAAAAGAACAAAATTCTTCATTATCTACTGCTGATTGTACAAGCGGCTATTGTTCAAATTCAACTCAATGCTTGGCTAGGACCAGAATCAATTGCACTTAAACCCCTTAACTCCATAACTGAGCTTTTCATTTTATTCTTTGGATTAAAGTCTGTTTTTGCACTGCTTAACTCGTTTCAAAGCATTATGCACTCTAGGTCTTCTAAACTCAATATCCCTATCAGAGGAGCAATCCAGACAGCCAAACTCATACTCTCTGTATTAGCTGGTTTAATAGCTGTTTCTATTGTCCTAGGAAAATCAATTGTTGTACTTTTATCTGGCATAGGAGCACTTTCGGCAGTTTTAATGCTTGTCTTTAAAGACCCTATTCTAGGGCTTGCTGCTGGGATTCAGTTATCTGTAAACGATATGCTCATGGTTGGTGATTGGCTGGAAATGCCAAAGTATAATGCTGACGGAGAAGTCGAGGATATCGGCCTTACGACTGTTAAAGTACAAAACTGGGACAAGACCATTACAACAATTCCGACCTATGCTTTAATCTCTGACTCATTTAAAAACTGGAGAGGAATGTCCGACTCTGGCGTGCGCAGAATAAAACGAAGTTTACTCATCAACACACCAAGCATACGATTTCTTGATGAAGAAGACATTAAAAAATTGAAAAAAAGTAATTTACTCAGTTCTTATCTCGAAAATAAAACAGAAGTTCTACAAAAAGAAAATCAAAAAATCCAAACGGATATGACTTCAAAGACAAATGGCAAACGAATCACTAATATTGGGGTGTTTAGAAAGTACTTAGTCTCTTATCTTAAAGCTCACCCTAGAACCAGAAAAGATATGACCCTTATGGTGCGGCAACTTGAACCATCCAACAAAGGCTTACCTTTAGAAATCTATACCTATGCTAACACAACTGTGTGGACTGAGTACGAAGACATTCAATCTGACATATTCGATCATATTTTTGCTGTCCTTGGTGAGTTTGATCTGGTTAGTCATGAATCACCTATTGGAGCTGACTTAAAACAACTCAGGTCTCATTAAATCCGATAACCTATAACAAATTTTGTAATTATCTTATACAACAACATTGTTGCCTCTTCTCTTAGCTCTTTATCTACAAGGAGCGTTTCTGATATAAATAACAAGAGTATTATTTTCAAAACATTTGAATAGCTGGCCTAATTACTGCTAAATAATATTTCATGAAAACAATCACTGTTGCCTTTATTCTTCTTATTTTTAGCTCTTATAGCTATGCAGATCCAACCCCTAAAACGGATTTTGCTCTTATACTGGTAGATATGCAGCCTCATTTTGCCGAAAGAAAAGATTTTCATTTAACAGCTGAAAATCAGTTAAAACGTCAGGCAGTCCTAAATAAACAAGTTAAAGCTATTGAGTTAGCTAAAAAATATGAAATTCCCATTCTAGTAATTGAAACCATTTCGTTAAGCAATCTTCCAAATGCAATAGACTATGGCAAAACAAGCCCTCTACTTACAGAAGCAATTGGAAGTTATCAAAAGACAGCTCTCTTAAATAAAACAAGAGATAATGTTTTTGATCCAGGCGGCCAAACCTTTGACCCTAAAACCACAGACATTGTCCATGATATCATGCATTCCAATGTAGAAGACCTATATGCTCTTTTAGAAAACTGGGGAACAAAAACCCTTATTATCATAGGCGCAAACGGTGGAGCTTGTGTTAACGATACGATTTATGGAGCAGCTGGAAATTTTGTTCGAGAAGATCGATCGACTTTCAATATAGTCACTTTTGCTCCTGGGATAATCGACTTTAACTTCGAAAATTTTATATATCCATATGCATTTAATAGAGAAAGGTCTCTTGATATGCCGAACAATCAAGAAGTTTACTTTTTCCAGACATATAACACCAATGAGTTAGATGAACTCATTAATCAATCCCCATACTCGGAAGATACTTTAGAATTCAAATATCAAGAACTTATCAATGACACTGAACTTGTGAATGAAATTAAATATGAAAATATGAGAAGAGATTCATTAGGACTCTATCACAGACAACCATAAAGTTAAGTTTATGATTTAGCTCTCACAAGCTCTCACATTAAGCTTCTATTTTTTTAAGAATACAGTATTCATATACTGAGCCAAATCTAAGTCTTTTGATGTCACTCCGCCCTTATCATGTGTTGTGAGATCTACTTTGATTTTATTATAGACATTAAACCACTCTGGGTGATGGTTCTTTTTCTCAGCGTATAAAGCCACCTGTGACATAAATCCAAAAGCTTCCATAAAATCCTTAAATAGATACTCTCGAGACAATTTATCGTCTCTAAGCTCCCAACCTTCTAGCTCAGATAAATCAACAACTTCTTTAAAACTCATCTTTACCCTCCACGGCATGTCATACTTGTCTTACAAAAGTAAAATTCAAAGTCCAAGTCAATATTTAGGAGATAAGCCCTTGAAAACAATTAAATTACTTCCTGTCCTTATTTTACTTTTTTCTTTTACGACAAGCCATGCCTTTAACAGCTTTTTAACAACAGGCGAGATCATAAAGTATGGTGAATATAAACTAGGCGTAGCACCTATCTTAAATACGGAAAGCCTAAGTAACTCTCAAATTGAAGTCTTTGGTGACTTAC
>CALGNA010000178.1 GCA_937958795.1 uncultured Bdellovibrionales bacterium
GATCAGCCCATTTAATTAGTTTTACGGCCACCAGGATCTCCTGTGTTTATTTTTTAGGAACGATTTATCTAAAGTAAGGGCTGAAAGATAAGAGTGGTTTAAAAAACACCTAATGCCCAATTCGAAATAAAGAACTTAGCTCTATTATGGCACCCTTCACGGAATTGTACACTAAGTTAGATTGCTCCAGGTCGTTTACACGTCCTCTAGGGAATGTTTTGTTCTTTACAAAAAACTCAAAAATATGATGTCGAACCTTTTCTAAGGCTAGCACTTGGTTTATGTCATTATTATGGAAAAAAGCATGTTAACTCGAACCTTTCTCTCGTTTAGCTATACCAGTGACATAAAATCTTTGCCTGGTTTTGTAAAAGGCGGAAGAGATAAGGTCCCAAAAGAGTCCAGTGAGTATCAGAATAAGCTCATCTCTCGCTGGTCAGAGCAAGAAATCAAAGAACATGTGGAGGCTGTAGCGACAAAAGCTAAGACTGCTTTAGAAATATCAGCTAGAGAGTTTAAAACGCCTAATTATGATTCCGGTACTGGTGGTTTTGATTGTAAGTTTTTTAATTATGATTTTACAGTAGCTCAGTCAGAAGAAAACTTCAGTGAGTGTGTATTCACAGGTGTTCTAGAGGTTCAAAATATTGAGATTTTTGATGAAATTCAAAATACAATTGATGATTGTTTTGAATATACTTTTGATAAAGCAACTTCGAGTCTCCCTAAAAGTAACGGAGATTTAAAAGAACTCATCTATTCATTGGATGACAATAAAAAACAACTTAATGAGACTTTTGAGTTTACTTATGAAAATGATTTTTCTGCTTTTCAACTTGTGCACAAAGAAAATGGAACAGTTATAACTGTGAATGACCGTGGAATCGAAATTAATTTTAAAAAATCTGAACCTATATCTAAGATGCTTATTACTTTAAAAGAAGTGAATAAAAAGATCTTTTTAACAACAACAGAAGAGACTTTTCTGCTCTCGAATAGGTGAAGTAAAAAAGTCTCTTTTGGTATGCTGATTTTGTTACTGTGGAATTAAACCTGTTAGAGTCTCATTCATTTCACTGACTCTAAAGTTTTCGATAGATTTACAAGGGATATAGCTTCTGAGTCCTTCGTCGGAGTCTATATATGTTAGCAATATGTTTTCTGGAAAATAGCTCATTTCATGATAAATCTCTTGTCCTGACGCATTTAAGATTTGATCAAATTCAACAAGGGTTTTCGATATTTGAACAATATCAGAATGAACCCCAAAGCACATCAGGCTTAAGCTATTATACCCACACTGCTTTCTAAAAACTTCTAATAATGTCCCTTGAGTTTCCTCCTTTTCAAGAGAATAGACATAATTGAGATTAGCATAAGCATCAAATTCGTATTGAGTACCGACGCCTTTAAAGTGATATGCGTTATAACCGTTCGTTTTTAAAATATTCAGTGAGTGTTTAGTTGAAACCAGATTGTTGCTATATTCATAATTGCACCAAAGTACGCTAGAATTAATTATGGTCCTTAGTTGATCAGATTTTTCTAGAGCCATCTTTTCTACATCTGTTAATTCGTCAATGGGTGAACATGCATTTAAAAATATAGAAAAAGTAAGCATTAGGAAAATATAAAATTTATTTAAAGTCATAATATGAGGCTCCCAAAAGGCTGAAATATCATAATTGTGCTATAAATACTAAAGCTTATTGCAAAAAATAATGCTCTGTTGGTAAAATATGGTATAGCTGTAGGATTGAGTTTTTATGGTGATGTCTAGTTAAATGAAGCCATTACTAGTTATTTGGTTTTTTGAAGATAATGGAAAGAATTTGAACAGGGTTTCCATGAATCGAAGTTTCGTGAATGATTTCTTCGAGAATAATTTTACAGTTAAAAGCCATATTTTTGATTCGATTTATACTTGTATGTCGCATTGTGCATTTATCTTCAACTCTGAAAAATCCCAATTCACCAAACTTGTCTGATTTTATATCATATTTAGCTTTTGACTCAGATAGAATAAAGTCATTAATAAGCAGATAACCTCCAGGCCTTAAGACTCTAAGGCTTTCTTTAAGGACTTTAGCATCTTCGGTAGGTTTGGTGATACAGTTTAAAATAGCAAAAAGAAGAACTACATCAAAAAAGTTGGATTTATAACCTAAAGACCGTGCTTCAGAAACACTTAGGGTAACTTTGCCACTTAGCTTGGTTTTAGCAATTGAGATCATGGTTTCTGAATAGTCGATACCATATAAGTTCGTATAATTTTGATTTTCAAGCTCTATTAGGGACCTGCCGTACCCACAGCCTACATCAAGAATTGAACTATTTTTTGAAAGGTGGCCCAGTTTGGATATAAGTAAGTTGGGGTTATTAAATTTTTTAGTGCTCCCAGTGCCATTCCAATATCCAAGATTAGGTGATGAATCTGATACTGTTGCACTCACGAAAACTCCTGTTGTAATTATATACTTCAGATAATACTAAATATTTATACTAGCGTAAATATAACGAGGTTTAAAAATGCCACACTTGATAATTGAGAGTTCACTTTCTCTTCCAAAAGACACTGTTGAAGAGTTGCATCAACTAGTAGGTGAACAAGAAACCGTTTCTATTAAATCAGTTAAGACAAGATTATACTTTCCTTTAATTTCTTTTGTAGGCGAGCAACCCGACAGTAAACACATTGCTATAACTTTAAAGCTTCTCCCTGGGAGGAGTTTGGAGTTAAAAGAACAGATAGCTACAAATCTATTTGATCGAGCGAGTGAATTAATTAGTGAGAGCTCAATCTCTGTAGAAATAATAGATCTAGAAACCTATATGAAGTGACTTGGTTCCTTGGAGGTCACTGTTTTCAATAGTTTATAGTCTCTTAGCCATTAACGGGTTGGGTAGTATCTAGACGAGAGGTTATTTACGTCTTGTAAAAAAGCCATAGTATTGGCACTTATGAAGACTACTCAATGTTGAGGCAAATGAGGCTTTTTCTATGGACGACTTAGAGACAACTGAAATTCGAGGCACTGGTGTAGAACTGGCAGCATCTGAAGATAAACAAAACACTATCTCACCAAAATCTATTCGAGAAGCTACTTTAGTTTTGCAGCATTTAGTTCAAAATACTGAAAATCTAGGTTTGTTAACGAAGGAAGAGCGTAAAGACTTATTGATAGCAGCGGGGAAGCTTTCGCGACCTGATCGGCTTGAGTCACAAAAACGTGGAAAGAAAATAAGGTCTCTTAAAAAGAGAGCCATTATAGATCATGATAAAGCTCTGAGAGCTAAGACGGGCATACGACAGGCAAGAACAATAGACATCTTTGAAGCGCCTTTACAGATTTCAAGTTCAGAGGAATCAGTTACTGCTCCTGGTGAGATGAAATCTGAGAGAAGTTGTTATGTCTGTCTTACTAGATTTAAAAGCCTTCATCATTTTTACGATACAATGTGCATGAGTTGTGCTGACTTAAACTATGAAAAAAGATTTCAATCAGCAGACCTCACAGGACAAGTTGCTTTAATTACAGGCTCGCGACTGAAAATTGGTTATCACGCTACGCTTATGATGTTGCGAGCAGGAGCAACGGTAATAGCTACCACTCGTTTTCCTAAAGACTCTGCAATTAGATACTCAAAAGAGTCCGATTTTAAGGTTTGGGGTGATCGCTTACATATTTATGGACTAGATCTACGCCATACTCCGAGTGTTGAGATCTTTGCACATTACATTGAACAAAAATATGATCGTCTTGATTTGTTATTAAACAATGCTGCTCAAACAGTTCGAAGACCTCCTGGTTTTTACCAGCACTTAATGGAAAATGAAAATAAACTGACTTCAAGTTTTAGTGCTGATCAACAAATGCTTTTAAGTGGCCATGAATCTTGTTTAAATCAACTGAGTCAAAGTGATCCTATACCTCATACGGGAGGAGAAACAGCTTTGCCTGCAGTTTGGCACGGAGATGCCTTAGGTGTTGGTTTAAGGTCATCAGCCCAGCTTTCACAAATCCCTTATACTTATGATGACCTTTTAGAGGTGAAGCAAATTTTTCCTGAAGGTAAGCTTGATGTTGATTTGCAACAAGTAGACTTAAGAAAAACAAATAGTTGGCGTTTGAAAATAGGTGATATCAATACTTCAGAAATGATAGAAGTCCAGCTTGTAAATGCAATAGCACCTTTTGTGTTGTGTAATAAGTTAGTGCCAATGATGAAAAGAGACAACACGGGTAAGAAACATATCGTAAACGTAACGGCTATGGAAGGTAAGTTTCAACGTTTTAAAAAAGAAGCACGCCATCCTCATACAAATATGGCTAAGGCTGCGCTAAATATGCTGACCAATACCACATCTGGTGAGCTCGCTGAGTATGGAATTTTTGTTAACGCTGTGGATACCGGTTGGGTAACTGATGAGGATCCTATCCAACTTGCAAAGCGGAAAGAAGATATTCATGATTTTCAACCACCTTTAGATATTGTTGATGGTGCAGCAAGGATTTGTGATCCATTTTTTCATGGTATCAATTCTGGAGAACATTGGTGTGGTAAGTTTTTAAAAGATTATCGACCTATAGACTGGTAAGTACCTAGAGTTATTCAATGTCACTATAATGTATGCTGTTTTAATTTATAGTTTTTTAATATGAATAAAGCAAAGTGAGGTCTTTATGATAGAAAACAATCAAACTTTATTAGATATCAAGAAAACGGGCTTAAGTAGAGAGAATTTTTTTCACTTAAAAGATATTGTAAGTTCAAAAGAAAAAGAAATTTTTTTTAAAGAAGAAGTGAATCCATTATTAAATTCAGACCTTGAGTTGTTTTATCTTTGTCATATTTATTCCTGTGAACGTTATACAATTCCAATTATAGAAAAAATTGAAGAAATAAGTAAATTAGATGATGGAATTATCCCAGACATAGCAAGCCTTTTAGTTGAGCAAGATAAATATATAGCTCATGATACTATGTTAAAACTCTATGTTCTATATAAGAAATTTTTGGTTTTAAATCCGCTCTTTTTTTTAGAGGCATTAAATCAATTTAAAACTTATACACCTTTGTATTGTGAATTAGTTTTAGAATGGGCTGAGTCTATTGATTTAAGTTCTGAGATTGCATCTGACGAAGCATTTGTTGGTTCTAATATAGTCCGTACTCTAGTGAACTCACCTGTTCAAAGAAAAGAAAGTGGAAAATGGTGTTTAAAGTTTATTGAAGAGTTGGCAATGAGACAAGGAAGTAACGTAAATTTGCATTCCAATATAAAACCACATATCTCAAGATCTGAAAATAATATAACCAGAGCAATTTTTAAAGATAAAGCAGAGTTTGTTTCATATTTTAAAGCAAAGGGTCAGAAGGTTTCTTCATACTTTTTTTATTACTACTATGATTTTAGCCACTTGTTCTCCACTAAAGAGGAGTATTTAAGTGCTTTAGAAAACTTAAGTGGTAAAAAATATTCGTGGTATGGTTCTCCAAATCACTTGGATTATCAAACATGATTTCCTTGTGTGATAATAATATAATGAGCCTATAATGTGGGGTTTTATATTAAGATATAGGTTCTGATTCATGTTCAGTTTAAAATAACATTTTATAGTGTCAGTTTTACTTTTTTGATTTATAGTTTTTTGAATTCTTTTTCCATTTTTGTTTTATATTTGAAGAGTTTCTTTTATTTATTTTTTTGTTATTAAATGCCATTTCTTTTGAAAGTTTGTTGTAATTGTCCCACTGTTTTTGCTCTAGTTTTTGTGTATTAAGAGCATGAATAATAGCACAACCAGGCTCTGTTGCATGGCTGCAGTTTGAAAATTTACAATGAGTAGCTAGTTCTTCAATTTCAAAAAATGTATCAGATAAATAATCGTCAGAACCAAAGACACTAACTCCTCTTATTCCTGGAGTATCTATGATCATTCCTCCCTGAGGCATGAAAAACATTTGTCTTGATGTTGTGGTATGTTTTCCTTTGTCGTCGTCTTTTCTAATTTCTTTTACGGCTTGTGTCTCTTTTTCTAGTAAAAAATTGACCAAACTTGATTTGCCAACGCCTGAGGATCCAACAAAAACCGAAGTACTTCCTTCTGGAATTAAGTTTTTAATTTCATCAAGACCCGTTTTATTTATCAAGCTACATGCAATTATTTGTATATTATCACCAAGTTGTTCTTTGAGGTGACTAAGAGTTTGAACATATGAAGGTTCAAGGTCTACTTTAGATAAAATAACAACAGGAGTAGCCATGCCTTTTGTGATAAGTAATAGGTATCGTTCCAAGCGACTTATATTTAAGTCTTGATTAATAGAGGTGACAACAAAAACAGTATCTACGTTAGTAGCAATAAGCTGCTCTTTAGTATTGTCTTCTGCCGTGGCTCTGGAAAATTTTGACTTGCGAGGGATGAGTTCCTTAATTGAAGTAGCTGGTTCACCTTGCTCATCCACAAATAATGAGTTCGTGAGAACCCAATCTCCTACTGCGAGAGGCTCTGAAAAGCTATTTGAGAAATGAATATTGATTTCACCCTTTAGTGTGATCGCTCTAAAATGTGACCTATGAATAGCTATAATACGTGCAGCGCTTTCAATTTGTGAGTCATAGAGTTTAAATTCCTCTGACCAACCTAACGGGCCTAAGCTCATTCAGTATCTCCAAGGGTATATTCAAATTAAACTTACTCTATCTTTATCAGTATGCCAATGAAGTGCTAAACATTGGAAAATAATTCAGGAGATACTAGTAGATAGAGCTTGATAAGAGCAATCCAACTTTTCCGATTTCAGGCGAATAATGTAATCCTAAGGTAGGACTAGAAAAGAACTTTTCAGCACGATACCACCTGTTACTTAATCCAAAACCAAAAGAAACTTTTTCATTTGCTGCAGCTCCAAATTCTCGAAGCCAGCCTAGTCCCAAAGTGAGATCTACCTTATTTTGAAATGGCTTGCTAATATCAAGTCCAAACTCCCAGTCTTCTTCAATTGAGAGCTCTTCTTCTATTTCGCTAACTCCAGTAAGTCTATTGGTTATGGCATTAACATTCACGCCAAACTTTAAATCACTCCATTTAGGAAAATAATTCAGTAGTAATTGAATCGAAGTAACAGAAACTCCGACATCTGAGCCTTTGAGCGTTTCAGGGAAGCCATGGCTGGACTGGTCAATGTCAAAAAATACGCTGTTGAGACCAAGGGACCACATGTAGATAGGTGACCTCCAAAAGTTGTACTTAAAAGATAGGTTACCAGCGTGAAGAGAGTGAAAATAAAATGTAGGGACTGTTCCAATTTCTAACCGATCGGAGACAGCAAGTGTTAGGGATGAAAGTAAAAAATTAGAATTCAAATTGGCGCCAACACTTCGTTGAAAAGAAACACCCCATTGCTTTTGGGTATAAGCCTCAGAAGTTATGTGAGGGGTAAAGCGAAGAGGGTCTTGGTTTTTAGCTAAAGCAGTAGTTGATACTAGAGTTAAGCAGAGTATTATAATTTTCACTTCCAACCCTTGGTACTTCCATCATAGCGCTGTCGAGAGCATTTATGACGATCAATTTCTACGCCTCTAGTTTTTCTGTGTTTTAGCTGTCCATGTTGTGTGGCTCTTCTTCTCCATCTTTTATAGTCGATTGTAGATAGTTGAGTTCTCATAAATAGGACCATTTCATTTGGACTTAAGTTAAACTGTCTTTCGATATCATCAAAAGTAGACCTGTCTTCCCAGCCCATACGAACAATTCTTTCTTTGTCACTATCTGCCAATAGAGACCACTTTTCTTTTAAACGTCTAGATATTCCCAAGTAAGAGTTGTAACATAAGGTTAAAACAAAATCAAAACTCAAGTAGTGTTAGTGTATAGGGTTAAGAAAAACAGGAGTTTAGTAAAGTATGTCAGTGTTGGGGATTATTT
>CALGNA010000179.1 GCA_937958795.1 uncultured Bdellovibrionales bacterium
ATTCATCTAATTGAAACTGAGTTGTATGTGGTTGTAGTTGCTCCAAGTTGCCTTTGCCAAGTTCACTGGTAGCAATATTAGAAATATATTTTCTGATAAGGTGCCAGTCGATATGTGCTAGATGCTGTTGATTTTCATTCATTTAAGTTTTTCCTGAGGCTTTCTTCTAAAACAAAGGAATATAAAGGTCAAAAATGTTAAACTAGGGAAAAACCAATATCCCCATTTTTGATATTGAGTTTTTATTGGCCTTTCGGAGATTCTAACCTGTGAGGCACCAGACCATATCTGGCTTGTGGGAGATTTTTTTACGAGCTGCCCTAGAGGGGTAATAAAGCTACTGTGCCCCGAATTTGTAACTCGTGCCATTGGTAGTCTGTTTTCAAGGCTTCGACCCATGCTAATCCCTAGGTGTTGTTTAGGCTGAAAGGCTTCTCCGTACCAAGAGTCATTTGATAGATTTATATAGATTTGAGCTCCTTGATTGGCTAGCTTTCGAGAAAACCAAGGAAAAAGCGCTTCGTAACAAATAATGGGCCCAAGCTTAATCCCATCAAGTTCTCGTACTTCAGGCCCTGGTCCTGGAGAATAGTTAGCTATTGGAACAAAATTCCTTATTTTTTTTAAAAACTTAAATGTATTTTCAAGAGGAATGGTTTCTCCAAAGGCGAGGAGTTGTGATTTGTGTGTCATAGGAATAAGATCTGTGATGGACTGCCCTAAGTAATAGATGGAATTTGAGTAGATACCATTCTTTTTTGAGAAGGCCCCCGTTATAAGATAGGGTTTTTCGTTTTTTAGTAGGCTCATCAGTGGTCTGTTGTATGGTGAAGTTCGAGAGTAAGCATCTAGGGGAATAAAATATGCGGCTTCAGGCCACATGATCCAATCAAGTTTTGGATTTTGGATGAGAAGTTTTTTGGACTCTTGGATGTACTGAGAGGAAACCAGTTTTGGGGCGTCGCTCCCATGAAGAACGCCACCTTCCTTTTTAGCATTGGCTTGAATAAGGCCAATATTTTTTTCAATAGAAGTTTGTTGGGTCAACTTTTTGTCCCATGAGTTTTTATAAATGAGTCCAAATATATTAATAAGAATGAAGCTAATAAAAGGAATACTAAAGTTCCTATAGACCCACTTAAAGTTTTTTTCTGAGTTGGATCTTAAATAAATGCTTAAAATCCACGAGCCAAATGCAATACTTAACGTATGTAAAAAGAAGACTCCAAAGATGTCTACAAATTGGGACCAAGGGATTTGCCAATAAACCCAAGCTTCTCCTAATGACCATGTTATGAGCCTAGGTACAAAAACCATAGATAAAGCATAAAAGAGGCTTAATTGCCAAAGCCCAATGATTTGAGTGGATCGGGGTTTTAAATACCGGGCCCATAGATAGGTTCCGATCATTAAATCAATATGGTGGGTAGCTGCAAAGGCCAGCAGGGTAAGTGCTGCTAGGGGTTTTGGCACACCACCAAAGTGATGTGCCATATGAGCCATCCAGTTGAACCCTATAACTTCGGCAATAAATAAAGCTATAAATGTGGCAATCAAACAGGTTTTAGCAGAAGATTTTGAGTGTGTTAGAACCCAAAAAAGTGGGATCCAGCAGAATAGATTTGCCCAAGGAAAAAAGGGTAAATAGCTTGAGGAAAGGAGGAGACCTGCTAGAATTGAACCCAGAATGGAACAAAGAACAAATTTGTTCTTAAAAAAATAATGTGACATGATATCTTAAAGCTGAACATGACTTGAGGAAAAACACAATATGACTGAGCTACTGCAAGACGTTCAAGGAACAAAAGATTCAACAAAAGATACAAGAAGAGATAAAGCCTCTATTCGTGTTCGATGCCCTCAGTGCTTTAAATTATATCAAGTGAATCCTGATCATATAGATACGCCTCATCCACAGTTTGCATGTAACAGTTGTGATCAAGTTTTTTGGTTCGGTTTTCCAGAGATTTTAGGGTATCCAGAGTCGATTGGCTTTCCTGTGAACTGGGTAGACGAAAAATCAACAGAAGGTGTTGTGCAGTCTGAACTAAGTCACTCTGAAGTAAACAAAAATGAAGTCGGTTTAAGTTTTGGAGGCCTTGAGCTAGAAAATCCAGGTTTTGAAAGTCCAACGGAGCAAGTGGAGGAAACTCTTCGTCAAATAAATGAATTGAGTCCTACAAAACCTAGCTATAACTTTGAACAGTTAAGCCTAGATGCAAAAGAGCAGTCTGCATTGCGTGAAGAGGTATTAAAAAACTTTACAGCTCAAACTCCTGATCCTGAAGATAAAAGTTGGTCAAAACTATTGGATCACTTTGCTTCCAAGGATGCTCATAATGATTTTATCAAAGAGTGTATCGAGTGTGATTTGATAGATTACGGTGTTTCTAAGTTTGAAAAACTACTCAGCTTAACGCCACATAATGATTTAGCAGTGAGTTCTTTAAAGCAGTTAAAACAAGAGCTTGAGGAAAAGGCCTCTTCAAAGAAAAAGAAACCTACTATATCTAACGAACTCATTTTTAAAAATGAAAGATTTGGTGCGCGTAAACCGAAAAAAACGAAGCAGCATAAAAATGAGCTGCATAAAAAAGGGCAGAATAGTAAAAGAAGAGCTCGAAGGCCACTTTTTCACTCAATTGCTATCTTTGGTTTATTTTTTGGAGCCTTGTTTATCGGGGTGGGTTTATTTGTAACACCACTACAGTTTTTAATGGGAGTCGGTGTAGGACTGGTATTTTTGTCTTTGTTTTTAAGAGTTATTTTTTCGTAACAAAATATCTTGTTTCGTGTAAGAATGCTACAAATGAAAAAACCCACATGAGTGCATGCAGGTTGTGGAGACTTTTTAACTGAATTTTTTAGTTAAGTCTTAATCTAAACTAGCGGGCTGCTGCTTTTTAAGAAAATTAAGAACGTTGCTTCCGGTTTTCTTAAGTACGTTAGAGTTATTTTTCGTAATAGTTTGTGTTGTGCTATCTACGGTAAATGCTTCTAAACCATTTTGATTTTTGGCGATAACTCCAGTTACTGCGGTTTCTTGGGAGGCAATACTCAGAGCTCTGTAAGCATTAAGTCTTCTAGCGGTTGAAGTTTTACCTTCAAGTGAAGTCATAATATTACCAGTATTTAAGATAGTATTCTTAACTAATTTATAGTCCCAATCAGGATTATGAGACATGATTTGAGCTGCAACACCTGTTACAAATGCAGTCGCTTGTGAAGTTCCTGTCATTTTTCCGTAGCTTCCTTTTGTTCTTGGAAGAGTTGAGAAGATGTCTTTACCTGGAGCTGCGATTTGAACAGAGTTTTTGCCATGATTGCTTGATGGTAAAACGTTTTCAGACTTAGTATTATCTGTGGCCGTTACAGAAATAATATTAGTCAGTTTGTAATTAGCAGGGTAGTAGGGAGAAAGGTCAGAGTTTGATCTTTCGTTTCCTGCTGCTGCAACAAAAAGAATACCTTTTGCTTCAGCTTTTTTAATAGCTTGCTTTTCAGCATGAGAGAATTCTAAGCCACCACCAGAATAGTTGATGATGTGAGCGCCATTTTCTATGGCATAATGAATAGACTTAATTGTATACTCAAGGGTTTTGGAAGTATCAGCTCCAGTATCGAAATACTTTAAAGTCATGATTTTAACGTTATTAGCAACACCTGTTAATCCAATGTGATTGTCTTTAGCAGCAATGATACCGCTGATGTGAGTTCCGTGACCATGATTGTCTTCAACAAATCCTGATTTTCTTCCTTGGTTCCAGCCATGAACGTCATCTATATGTCCATTGTTATCGTCATCAATTCCGTTAGTTCTTTTGTCTCTACCTTTTTTGTCTTTACCAGTCTCGCCTTTATTAACCCAAAGGTTATCTTTAAGATCCACATGAAGAGTGTCTATTCCTGTATCAATAACAGCAACTACGATTTCTTTAGATCCTTTTTTATGAGCCTTCCAGCTTTTGGCTGTTTTGATTTTTTCAAGTCCCCAGTTTTTGGCATAAAGTGGATCTTGCATCAGAACATTTTTTGAGCCTAGTTTGTTGGTAGTTTTCGTTTTAGATGCGAGAGTGATTTCAGAAAGTACTGTAGACCTCTCTCCTGTATGGACTTGATCTGTTCCATTGTTCTTCTTTTGATTTGAGTTGGATGGACTCGAGATATAAAAGAATAATCCAAATATGAGTATTGATAACATTCCGACTTTTTTCATGAAAGGCTCCCATTGCTTGTGTGATATCTATTGCAATGCTGATGCCAGCTGAGGACTGCTTTAAATGAGGGCTTACAGAAAGTGAGACAGTAACTTTTTTTCGGGTGTCAAAACTTTAGACAATTTTGCTCTCAGATCTGTTGATCTAAATATGAGATTAAGGGGTTAGGAGATTTTGATTAGGATTAAATTTAGATTTAAATCAATCTGAATCTGTTTTGAAGACTTAAGTCTACCTATCTGAATGAATTGTTAGAAAGGAGTTAGCATGAGGTTAAGGCTTGGTTAGCAAAGAGTTAGCATTTCATTAATGTATAAATGTGCAGTTGCCAGGAAGAGAGAAAAATATAATCTGACCTCGAATTAAAAGACATTTTTACTTTTTAATGGGAGAAGAATTTAAATGTTAAAACTATTATGTGGACTTGTTGTGGCTCTTAGTTTTGGTTTGCAAATACAGGCCTTTGCCTTATCGGACTGTTCTACAGATATGGTGGACCTTGGAGAACAGGAGGGTTTTGATAAACCGGTTTGTGAACTTGAGGGCAAGGTGGATGCTAGCGGAAGGCCTATTCCATTTAAAGAGGATATACAGCTTTATGCTGATCGCGATTATATTTTTATGGGAAAAGTTGTTATTGGGGATAATGAAAGGCGAACAGCTGAGACCTATTTAGAAAGAACAAAGCTTATTATTGAGGCTGGAACTCAAATTTACTTTTTTGATGAGCAGAGTTTTTTAAATATTGCTCGTGGAGGTCAAATTTTTGCCAATGGAAAAAAAGAAGCTCCGGTTTATTTTACAACTCTTTTTGAAGTCGATGTAAAACTTGAATACGCAGAATCCTATGAACTCACTCGTGGTATGTGGGGTGGTTTGGTCATAAGTGGTAATGCTCCTGTTAATGGGTGTCCTGCTGGAGTTTATGATTGTCGTGAAGGTGAGGGAGACTCTGGTTTTTATGGAGGCGAGGTTGCTGAAGACTCAAGTGGAATTCTAAACTATCTTGTTGTGGCTTACTCTGGTCATTTGTATTCAGATACGGATGAGTTAAATGGAATTGCTTTTCAAGGTGTTGGTAGCGGAACTCAAGTGGACTCTATTCAAGTTCATATGAGCTTAGATGATGGGATTGAGTTTTTTGGCGGAACAGTATCAGCAAAAAGAATAGTTATTACGGGCTCTGGAGATGATTCCATTGATTGGACATATGGTTGGAGCGGAA
>CALGNA010000180.1 GCA_937958795.1 uncultured Bdellovibrionales bacterium
ATTATAGATTAGCCAATAACGTATCTGACTTATCTGATTTAGATGAACTCAGAATGGATCTTCAAGACCAATTTGGCTCACTTCCACCAGAAGTTATTAACTTTCTTATTCATATGAGTATTAAATGGCTATGTAAGGAGATGAAAATTTCTCAACTCTCTGTTGGTCCAAAAAATCTATCTATTAAAATTGATAGTATCCCTGAACAAAAGCTTAGTAGGCTCCTTGAACTCTTAGCTTTATACCCTAAAGAGTATAAACTTTTACCCTCTAATAAAGTTCTCATAAACCATGGGGATCTTTACTATGAAAACCTCTTTAATAAACTCCATTCTTTTTACGAAAGAATGAGATTTTAAATAATACATGTTTGTTCATAAAATTTTAACCCTAGATTTCAAATTTTATTAACCCTAATAGAGAACCTTTTGCTTGTTGCTTTAAATTCACTGATTCAAATGGAACAAGTTCTGAAACATACATGATTCCAAAAGTAAAATTTGAAATACTATATTCATTTCTCATTGCTTCATAAGCTGAGGGATCTAATTTAGGTATAGCAAAATGAATACCAATTCTCATATCAGCAGTAACTACTTGTGTCTTAGTTGTTTTATTAACTACTATAGATTCCGTATAAAGTCCGTACTTTGGAATAACTCCTAAGCTTAATTGTAAAAATGATTTTGAAAATGGAAATAATGTTAAATCAATTGGCAACCCGACTTTATAACTTTCAAAACTAAGAAGATTTGTTGTTGCCTTTAACGATTCATGATGAACCGAAAACCCAATATCAAACCTAAAAACTTTGGTACCCCAATACTTTTGAACAGCTATATGTATTTCTGGAATTTGCCAAACAGTGGTCGCACCTGCAGAACTATTATTTTTTAATATAAATTCAGGACCTGCACTTTTTAAATCTAGACTAAAAGGCAGTAGGCTTCCAAGCTCAAATTCATAGCCTTTGTAGGCTCCAAACTTGTCTTTTTCATCACCTTCTGCCCAATATTGATATTCTACCGTATAAGCCTCTATGGCACTCATTTGAATTGCTACAAATACCCAAATCAAAAGTCTTAAAAAGTTTAGTCTTTCTTTCATAATACCGATTTTAATCCGTGAACAACAAGGAAGTAAACGTGAATTTTAAACTTCTTCTTTTGATACCTGTTTTTTCTATAAGCATGGTATTTTTCCCTCTCTATTCCAGCTCACAAGAGAGTATTTCAACTCCTCTAGTTGATAAGCTCTCAATTGAGAAAAAAATTGGGAAATTACTCATCCTGGGCTTCACAGACACGAGTCACACCCCTCAACTAAAGAGACATATTGATTCTATTCATCCTGGTGGAATTATTATCTACAAGAGAAACTTCTCAAAACTTGATGGTCTTCTTGAATTGACTGGAAAACTCTCCAAACATATCTCAAAGCCTCTACTCATGGTTGACCAAGAAGGTGGTCTAGTAAGCCGTATTCCTGGAGTCCACTTTGCTAGCCCACTAGCCCTGGCTTCAGCATCAGATCCAGATTTAGTTCAAAAATATGCTTTTCACAGTGGTAAGATACTTAATGCTCTTGGTATTGACCTTAACCTGGCACCTGTTCTGGACTTTCATCATCCAACTATGCCTTCTTTTATTGGAAATAGATCTTTTGGGTCTAGTCCCACTGTTGTAACAGAATCAGCATTAGCATTCTCTAAGGGTTTAATACAGGCCGGAGTTACTCCTGTTGCTAAACACTTTCCAACACATGGCTCCATTTTACTTGATAGCCATAAGACGACCCCAAAGATTATGTCTTCTGAAGACGAATTATTCTCTCATGATTTAATACCATACAGATATTTTTCTGCCCTTAGTGGTACTAAGGCCGTTCTTCTTTCACATGTCTTATTCCCAAAAATTGATAACCTTCCTCCTACTTTTTCTAAGACTATTATTCAAAATCTTTTAAGAGAAAAACTAAATTTTGATGGTCTTGTTATAACAGATGATTTGGAAATGCAGGGTGCTTCCTACTTCAAATCTATTGAAGAAAGAGCTGTTAAAAGTTTTTTAGCTGGAGCTGATATGCTTATGATTTCATGGGGGTATAAAAGACAAAAAAAAGTTTTCAATGCTCTTTTAAGTGCTTATAAAAAAGGGATTATATCAGAAGACAGAATCAATCAGTCTTTAAAGAGAATAGAGAAAATTAAATCAAACAGAACTAATCACTCATTAAAAATTGAATACTCATCAATTAAGCAAATAGAATTTTATAACCAAACTCTGTTTTCAACTCGAGTAAGGGATCAGTTATCTGATTTAAAACTTGATACTTACTCTATTAAAAAACCTCTTTTTTTAGGTCGACAGTACAGTTACTATCGATGGTTTAAAAAAAGTCTTCCTGATTCTAAATATGTAAACTTAAGAACCTTGAGCAAAGATCCACTTTCACTTGAAAGGTATATTTTAAGGCAAGGAAATAAACCCATCTTCTATCATATAACTGGAAATGGAAGCCTTAATACCTTAAGAAAGCTAAGTTCAAAAGCAACTCAAAAGCTTATTCTAATAAATACTTTAGAGCCTAATAGGGTTAAGGGAATTCAAAGCTCTAAGGTTGTTAATTTATCTAGTAATTATAAAAGATCCGGAAAGTATATAGCAGACCTGTTCAAAAAAAGTTTTTATCCAAATGCTAAATCAAGCATGAATGCTGTACGCGATTAATTCTTAGTCTAACTTTTTAGCTGAGTTCTAATATCAGCTTTTTTAAGCTTACTTAACATTTTATTAAAAGACTCAGGCGAAAGATCTTCATTAGATAAGTCTTTTAGTGCTTTATCGTAGGCTCTTTTAGCTCTTTCATAATCTATTTCTTCAGCAGACTCCGCAGTTTGTGCAAGAATATTTACTTCCTCATTTTGCACTTCTAGATAGCCCCAACTAATAGAGAAAAAGTGGATTTTTTTATCACTATTCTCTATATCATCTGTAGCAACACACAATATGCCTGTATCCAGTGTTGTCATTAGAGGGGCATGCCCCGGTAAAACCTCAAGCTCTCCCTTATATCCAAATACTCTTATAGAAGAAGCTTCTAAATTTTCTAATAGTTTTTTTTGTGGTGTTGCCAATGTTAGTTTCAAAATAGCTTCCCTTAAATTTTAATAGCTACTCTTTAGCTTAATTTTTTTGCTTTCTCGAAAGCTTCTTCTAGAGTTCCAACCATGTAAAAGGCTTGTTCTGGAAGTTGATCACAATGACCATCTAAAATTTGTCTAAAACCATGGACAGTATCTTTTACGTCAACATACTTACCTTTCATACCAGTAAACTGCTCAGCTACAAAGAATGGCTGACTCAAGAACCTCTGAACCTTTCTTGCTCTTGTTACAACTTTTTTATCTTCTTCACTTAACTCATCCATTCCTAGAATTGCAATAATATCTTGTAAGTCTTTATATCTTTGTAACAAAGATTGGACGTCACGTGCCGTTTTATAATGTTCTTCACCTAGAATACTTGGATCTAGTATTCTAGAGGTAGAGTTTAATGGATGTACAGCAGGATAAATACCTAAAGCAGCAATATCTCGATCAAGGTTCGTTGTTGCATCTAAATGGGTAAATGTTGTAGCTGGTGCTGGATCTGTATAATCATCTGCTGGAACATAAATAGCTTGAACAGAAGTAATAGAGCCATTTTTAGTTGAAGTAATTCGTTCTTGTAGTGTTCCCATTTCAGTACCTAAATTTGGCTGATAACCAACGGCCGATGGAATACGTCCCAATAAAGCTGATACCTCAGCACCCGCTTGTGTAAATCTAAAAATATTATCAACAAAGAACAATACATCTTGTCCTTCTCTGTCTCTAAAATACTCAGCAACTGTTAACCCCGTTAATGCTACTCGAGATCTAGCTCCTGGAGGCTCATTCATTTGTCCATAAACAAGAGCTGTTTTATCAATTACTCCCGATTCTTTCATTTCATTCCAAAGGTCAGTTCCTTCTCTAGTTCTTTCTCCAACACCTGCAAAAACAGAGTACCCACCATGTTCTGCACCAATGTTTCTAATAAGTTCCATGATTAAAACGGTTTTACCAACTCCCGCTCCACCAAAAAGTCCAATTTTTCCACCCTTCGAATACGGCGCTAATAGATCAACTACTTTAATTCCAGTCATTAGCATTTCTGTAGATGTTGCCTGTTCTTCAAACTTTGGAGCTGTTCTATGAATTCCCCATCTTTCTTTAGCTCCGATTGGGCCAGCTTCATCAATGGGGTCCCCTGTAACATTAATAATTCTACCAAGAACCTCTTTCCCAACAGGAGCGCTGATCATTCCCCCAGTACCTTGAACACTCTCACCACGAGTAAGCCCTTCAGTACTATCCATTGATATAGTTCTGACAACACCATCACCTAAATGCTGAGCTACTTCCAATACGAGATTCCAGTCTTCTTGGCTTGTAGACTTATTAGTGGTCTTTAGTGCTTCATTAATGGCAGGCAATTGTCCCTTATCAAAATGGACATCTACTACCGGTCCCATCACTTGCTTTACTGTTCCTGTATTTGTACTCACTTTCTTTCTCCTGGCTTCATCTTTAAATATTATTTAGTTGCTAACCGTTAAGTGCTTCAGCACCACTCGTAATTTCAATTAATTCCGTTGTAATAGAGGCTTGTCTTAATTTATTATATGTCAAAGTCAAATTTTGAATCATATCTGACGCATTTGAAGTTGCACTTTCCATAGATGACATTCTTGCTGCGTGCTCAGAAGCTAAACTCTCGCAAAGAGCCTTATAAACTTGAGTTGAAAAAAATTGCTTTAAAAAATCATCTAAAATTATTTCTAAGCTGGGCTCATATATAAATTCCTCTAAATAAGATTCATTTTTTTCAGAGTTTTGCTCTTCAAAAAACTCACTGTTTATAGGAAGTAATTGCTCTTCAACTGGATCCTGTTGAATAGCTGAAACAAATTTATTATAAATGACTTTTATATTATCAAACTCATTTTCTTTTCTGATTTTTAATATGTGTTCTGCAATTTCATTAGCTTTGCCGTAAGACATTTCTCTAGCAATATTTTCTTGTACATGAAGAGGCTTATAACCTACATACTTTAAACTATCTGCAGCTTTTTTGCCAATAATGAATAAACCTAATTTATTATTATCATCTATACTTAATTCAGCCTTAACTTTTTTGACAATATTATTATTAAAGCCACCACATAAGCCTCTATCACTTGTTAAAACAACATAGAGAGTCTTATTTACTTTACCCTCAATTTCTTCTGAAATAGCTTCGTCTTGAGTGATAAAAGGATGTTTGATGTCCTGGCCTCTTAAGATTCTACCAATAACCTGCTTAATTTTATAAGAATAAGGGCGGCACTGTATAACATTATTTTGTGCTTTTCTTAATTTCGCAGCAGATACCATTTTCATAGCTCTAGTTATTTGCTGAGTGTTCTTAACACTCGAAATTCTAGTTCTAATATCTTTTAAATTTGCCACTTTAAAACCCCGTTCTTTTTAAGCTTGAAATCCGGCTTTAAACTCAGTAATTAAATTTGCAACTTTCTTTTCCAACTCACTATCCATCTTCTTCTTTTCCGTAATCTCATTCAAAACAGAACCAAATTTATGTTGCGCATATTGAAGAAGCTCTGATTCAAATCTTTTAATATCTGTCTCAGCAACATCATCTAAATAACCTTTAGTAGCTGCAAAAATTGAAATAATTTGATGTTCAACAGGGCTTGGAGAGTACTGATCCTGCTTAAGAATCTCTACCATCCTACGTCCTCTTTCCAATTGTTTTCTTGTTGCTTCGTCTAAATCTGATGCAAAGGCAGAAAATGCCTCTAAATCTCTAAACTGAGCTAAATCTAGTTTAAGACTTCCTGAAACTTGTTTCATGGCTTTAATTTGGGCATCACCACCAACTCTCGAAACTGATTTACCTACATTTACAGCAGGTCTAATTCCTTTGTGAAACAAATCTGCTTCAAGAAAAATCTGTCCATCTGTAATCGAAATTACATTTGTTGGAATATAAGCAGCAATATCTCCTGCCTGCGTCTCAATTATTGGAAGTGCAGTTAAGGAACCAGATCCATGTGCTTCGTTTAGTTTAGCAGCTCTTTCTAATAGTCTAGAGTGCACATAAAATACATCTCCAGGAAAAGCCTCACGGCCAGGTGGCCTTCTTAATAGAAGTGAAAGCTGTCGATATGCCTGAGCTTGCTTAGTAAGGTCATCATATACAATCAATGCATGTCCGCCGTTATCCCTAAAGTGCTCAGCCATTGTGCAGCCAGAATAAGGTGCTAAATACTGAAGTGGTGCCGGATCAGCAGCCCCTGCAATAATAACCGTTGTAAACTCCATTGCTCCAGAAGCTTTAAGCTTTTCAACAACCTGCGCTATAGTTGACTGTTTTTGTCCTATAGCTACGTAAAAACACTGAACGTTTTGGCCTTTTTGATTTATGATTGCATCAATAGCAATTGCTGTTTTACCAGTTTGTCTATCACCAATTATAAGCTCTCTTTGTCCTCTACCAATTGGAATAAGAGAATCAATGGCTTTGATACCTGTTTGCATTGGCTCGTGAACACCCTTTCTAGCGATAATTCCAGGAGCTTTTATTTCTACTTCACGATAAGTATCTGATTCAATTGGCCCTAGCCCATCAACTGGCTCTCCAAGTACGTTTACTACTCTGCCAAGCAAGGCTTTCCCTACGGGAACCTTTAGAACACTTTTTGTTCTTTTAACTTCATCGCCTTCTTGGATATCTCTGTCTTCTCCAAAAATAACGATTCCAGAACTTTCTGCTTCAAGGTTTAGAACCATACCCGATACGCCACTAGAAAATTTTACCAATTCACCAGCCATAACATTTCGTAAACCATAAACCTTAGCTACACCATCACCTACAGATACGACTGATCCTGTTTCAGTAACTTCAACTTTCTTTTCATAATTTATAATTTCACTCTGAAGAATCTGGCTAATTTCTTCTGTACTAATACTACTCATTTTCTCTCTCCTAAAGGCTCTTGAAAATTATTTATAAACTCTTATTTAAATGTAAATTTGTATTTTTTAAAATGCTTTCCATTTGCAAAAAATGACTCTTAAGTGTGTCATCAAATATGACTCCGTCTACCTCTACTCTTAACCCGCCGATATAATCTTTACTTACGTAAAACTCTAATGACAGCTCCGAGTTAAGCTTTTCGCTGATCTTATTTATAATCTCTTGCTTCTCACTTTCGGTTAACTCTTGAGAGCTTGTGACTTTTCCTCTTTTAAGAGACTTCTCATTATCTAATAGTTGGTAAACTTTACGAACTATTTGTGGCAGTAAATTGACTCTTCTTTTATCAACTAAAACTCTTAAAAAATTTAGAAAATGCCCTTCTGATTTCAGTTCAAGTTTTGGTGCCAATTTTGTAATTAGTAATTGTTTATTTTCTAGACTCACAGAAGGGTTGTCGAAATATCTTTTTATATTTTCTGCCTCAAAGGCCTTTCCTACGTTAACCAGAAGCTCAATTTGATCTTCTTTATTATCTGCATTCAGAGTTTGATAAAATGCCTTTGAATAACTTTCAACTACACTCATATTGATGTCCTTGCCTCACTCATAAAATCACTATTAATTCTTACTGAGTGCTGTATTTCTGGCTTAGAAACGTTTAATTTGGCTTTTTCCATTGCTGCTGTAATAAGTCTGTTTTTTAAAGCGTCTTTTTCTTTCATTCGAATACTTTGAATTTTCTTTTCTGTGCTTTCTACTATTTTCTGTGCACCCAAGTGAACTTCATCTAACAAAGCCTGTTTTTGTTTCGCTGAAGAGTCTTTTGCTTTCTGAATTGTAACACTATATTGGCTCTCAAATTCATCTATCTTTTTTAGAATATCTTCTTTTGCCTCAATTGCCCGGTCTTTTTCTTTTTTTGATGCCTGTGATTTCTCAACAAACTCCTGGTGATTAGCAGTAAAAAATGCACGAATAGGCTTTTTCAGAAAAAATACTAAAATTAATATTGTACATGTAAAATTAAAAAACTGAGCAAATATGTGTGGGTTTTGGGGAGTAGCTCCGTCTCCAGCAGCTAATAGGGTTATAGAAACAAGCATTTGAATAAGAATTAGAATAGTCACTTTATAAAACATTTAACTATTTCCTCCTTGCATCACTTTTGTTTCTAAAACCTTCGAAATTTTATTAACTTCTGCTTCAAAGCTCACTCTAGCTAGTTCTACTTCTTTTCTAATTCCTTCGACTCCAGAATTATAAATTTCTTTAGATCTTTTTTCAGCACTGTCAAAAATTTTAACTCTGTCTTGATCTACTTCTTTTTGAACTTTATTAACAATCAGCCCCATCTCTTCTTGGACCTGTTTAACTTTGTTCTGATAAACCTTTTTAAGCCTTTCAGTCTCTTGCTCTATTTTCTCAGTATCTTGATTTGAACCTTCTACTGCAGCTTCTCTAGATCTAAGGGCCTTTGCATAAGGTTTAAATACTAATTGGTCCATAATTAGAAAAGTCACTAGAAATATAGCTAGTAGAATCCATACGGTAGAATTGACACCTAAAGCGTCAAGTATAGACGTGATTAGTCCCACTTTTACCTCACTAAAACAGTATTTTTAATTTCAATACCCTTGAGTTATAAGGGGGTCAATCCTCATTTGTAAACTCTATATCTTAAATTAGCGTTGTTTTTTGTTTCTAAAGAAGAACAGATTTACTATTTGCTCTATATCCTAGCTAGGCAACTCTGTGTCGAAGTTTTTCTACTACTCTCAGTAGTCATGGTTTATAAATATCTTTTTAGATTTTCAGCAATGACTTGAGTGCGTTGCTAGTTTTTATGTAGATATTGAAACTATTTTTTTCTTTCAAAGTTGAACTTGAAGCTGACAGGGGAAAGGTCAGCCACCATTCTAAGTTCAATGTTTTATCAAAGCTCTTAACTGTTATGCTTATTCTCTTGAGGCATGTATGAGGCACCCTCAAAAACAACTCCTTCTCCAACAGAAAGTGACGGAGTCGTCACTGTTCCTACAAACTTTGCAGGGACTTTCATTTGTACCTTTTCTTTAGCGTAAATATTGCCCTTCAGCTGACCCATAAGTAATACATTTTGGGCTTCAATTTCACCTTCAAATTCTGCACCAGCATCAATAACAACAGTTCCTGGGGTATAGATCTCACCTTTAAACTGCCCGCCAAGTCTAAGAGTTCCCTCAAAGCTCAACTTTCCTTCAAATGATGTCCCCGGACCAAGTAGGCCGATAACTTTTTCTTGGCTCATGTCCACTCGCTTTCAAGTAACTTATCTACTAGATGATTCATCTGTTCAGTTGAATAAAAGGTCAACTCGATTTTTCCAGATCCATTAGCTCTTAACTTTATTTGACTCTTTGTCTTAGTTTTTTTTGTTAACTGTCTGGCCATTGTTTTAAGATCTGTTTCTGAGTACTCAGAGAAGTCCACATTCTTTATGCCAATAGTAAGTCCCTCTGAAGAGCCTTCACCTGCTTGAATAGCTTTTGCTCTTTGCTCAGTTTGTCTTACACTTAATCCCCTCAG
>CALGNA010000181.1 GCA_937958795.1 uncultured Bdellovibrionales bacterium
ACTTAATAGAGATTGGTCTAAGTTTACATTAGATGAAGTTTTTAGAACAAAAACTGAGAGTGACGTCCTTCATCAGCTCTCCTACTTGAGACTGAGTTTAGAGTCGAAAGAAAAACTCTTTAGCCAAATGAGAGATCTTATTGATGAAGCAGCCAGAGTCTCCCGTAGAGAAAAAATGAAATATCCTAATGAAGAACTCTATCCAGTGAGTTTACTGATGGCAGCGATTCCTAAGGGATTTTTAGATTAGAGTTACTGAACTTTCCTATTCAAATCTTCCACAAACCATTACAGGAAAATACATCTATCGAGAAACTTAATTGTTTTGCGCTCCATCTAGAATCCAATCTGTTAAAGCCTGCCTTTCTGACTCTGGTCTTTGCGCCATATTTCTCGGCATTGACAAAGAGCTTGATGAATCAAGATTCATACGTATCCAAATCAATGAATTTGATGGGTCACCAGGCATTACTCTTGCCATTAAGGAAGTGTAATCTGAAATTGTTAATCCGGCGGTTCCTCCATGACAACCAAGACAGGTCTGAAAAGCTCCTTGTGCTCCAGATCCTTTTAATACCGTTAAAGTAGGAGGCGTTCTAAATTCAAATGCTGAAGTACCGGTAGCAGAAACCGAACTTGGGTTTGTAACTACAAGGTCAAACGCGCCACTTCCGGAGCCTGTTGGAGTCATACATGTTAATTCAGAAGCAGAATTAACTGCCACTGACGTACACATGGCACCCCCAATAGTCACAGTCATACCACTTACAAATCCTGTTCCCGTTACAGTAATAGATGTTGATTGTGTATTAATAAAATTGTCTGGCGTGACCGAAGTAAAGCTCACCGGAGTAGTTCCATAAGAAAAAACATCTTGTGCAGTAAAGCTACTATTGTCAGGGTTTGTTAGCACGATCGTAACACTTCCTGCTGGGCTAGCAGGAGTTATGCAGGTTAAATTTACTGCTGAAATAATTGTAACACTCGTGCAAGGAAGTGAGCCAAATGTAACCGCCGTTCCCGCTTCAAAATTAGCACCACTAATAGAAACAAGCTCTCCACCAGCTACTACGCCACTCGTTGGAGACACAGAGCTGAATTGCACATCAGTAGATACAAGATTTTTCTTTATTGGATCTAGCCCTCCGCAAGAAGAAAATAAAACTGATGATACGATTAAAATCGCAACTTTGAAGACATTACTTTTTGTATTCGTACATAGATTATATTTCACGATTCCTTCCTTTGCGATATCAGGCTGTGATCCATATTCACTTTTTTTATATCCGTTTCCTCTGAAAGCGATTTTGGTCACACCCCTATATCTTCTCTTTTCTCACCATAACTTGCAGTTTTTTATTGAATTAACTAGACCCTGAAACTATCGCTGGCCCTAGATATTAAGTAAAAGACGACTAATATTGATGATATTCTGTTTGTACCGCATTTTTATGGATGTTAAGTTGATGAACTTTATCTTTTTAATAGGAAGTACAAATGAGCCAAAAAATTCAACTCTATTCATTAGCAACACCGAATGGGCAAAAAGTTTCTATTGCCCTTGAAGAACTAGGCTTAGATTACGATGCTCACACAATTAATATTTTAGAAGGTGATCAATTTAAAGAAGATTTTTTAAAGCTAAATCCTAATTCAAAAATTCCTGCCATTCTTGACCCAACAGGAGCCAATGGAGATTCCTTACCCATTATGGAATCAGGAGCAATCCTTCTTCACCTTGCAGAAAAAACTGGAAAACTAATATCTAAGGACACAAGACTTAGATCAGAAACTCTTCAATGGTTATTTTTTCAAATAGGTGGCGTAGGCCCTATGTTTGGCCAATTTGGGCATTTTTTTAAATACGCTAAAGAAAACTGTGATCACCCTTATCCACTTGAAAGATATACCAAAGAAACCAAAAGACTTTTAGCAGTTTTAGATAAAAGACTTGAGGGAAGAACTTATTTAGTTGGAGAAGAGTATTCTATTGCTGATATTTCTATTTTCCCTTGGGTTGGTTGCCTTGATCTCTTTTACAAAGCCAGTAAAGCCCTAGAGTTAGATGCATATAAAAACGTAAATGCTTGGTATAAAAGATGTAGTGAAAAACCTGCCTCCATTAAGGGATCTAAAGTTTGTGGTTGGGATTAATTAAAAACATTGTCATAAAAAGGAATTATTATGTTTAAGAAAATGCTGGGATTAGCTCCTACTTTAGAAAAAGATGGATCTTATAGTCCATCCAAGTTGGCATTAAAATTAGCTGTCCCGTCTAAAACAGATTATAAAAGTATTTCGTACCAGCCTTATCAGGGTAAAAAAACAAAAATCTTAGTCATCTTTACTGAACAAAAAAATATGACAATGAAAAATGGTAAAATGTTTTCAACCGGAAACCATCCTGTCGAAGCCATCTTGCCTATGTTACACCTAAAAAAAGCTGGTTTTGAGTTTAATATTGTTACTCCAAACGGCAAGCCTGTTATTTTTGAAATGTGGGCAATGCCTAAAGAAGATAAAAATGTCACTGATTTTTATAATGAATACAAAGCTCAATTTGAAAAACCAGGGAATCTACAAAATTTTGTTGATCATTCTCTAGGTGACGAGCTTTCATATGCGGCAGTCTTTATACCTGGAGGTCACGGAGCAATGCTTGGCATTCCAGAAGATAATAATGTGGGCAAAGTCCTTCATTGGGCACACAACAAAGAGCTTTTTACCATTACCCTATGTCATGGACCGGGCTCATTGTTGGCAACTAAACTAAACGACAATGAGTTTATCTATAGTGGCTATCAAATGACAGTATTTCCAGATTCTGTTGATAAGCAAACACCTATGATTGGATATTTACCGGGCCATATGCCTTGGAAATTAAATGAAAAACTTACAGAGCTAGGAGTTAGCATTATCAATAAGAAATCTGACAATTCGACACATGTTGATAGAAGACTCATAACGGGAGCTAGCCCCTTAGCTGCAAATGAATTAGGTAAATTGGCTGCTCATACTTTGTTAGAAAAGTTAGGCTGAGAAAATAAATAGAGGAGGCCAGAGCCTTCTCTATTTAGAAAATGAACACTTTATGCCAATTTTATATGTTTTTAACAAAATCTAAAAATACTTTTTTATGAAGTTCAACATCCATATCAGGCGCACATGCAACTCGAACAATATAATCTTTGTCGCCTTCTTTAGTTGTTCCCTGAGTTGATGTTGCAGGTATAGTCCAATAACATCCCTTTAACTGCCCGTAACTAACACAGTGTTTACTTTCATCAGGGATCTTCTCAATCATTAAATGGATTAACTTATAATTTAATTCTCTTTTATAAGACTCTTTTTCTATGCTCGTATTACCTTTGGTCGGAAGATCTAATGAAAACACCGAAGGGGTAAAGCCTTTTAGTGCTAGCTCGTCAGGAACAAAATTTATTTTTGCTTCAGGCAACGTTTCAGCAATATAATTTACAAATTCACGTGTATTTTTATAGGCATCTTTAATTCTCTGATTCATTGATGGCAACTGCTTTGCAAGAACACCTAGTTGAAGATCTGTTGCCTCATTGTCACAAAGCTTTAGATGATACTCAATTCCTGTCATTAAACTATCAGCTTTTTTATTTGCAACACAATAACCTGCTGTACACAGACCGCCACTTGGAAACTTTGATCCACTGACATAAGCAATAGTCTTCACTGTGGAGAGTATTTCACCCTCTCCTAAAAAATGTACATTAGGACAAAAAGTTTGATCCAAAACAAAAACGGGATCAATAGCAGCTTTGCCCTCTTTAGTCTTACGCTTCTTACTTAGCACATCTTTTAACTTTACAAGCTCTGGGACTTCTACACGTGGGTTTGTTGGAATTTCAGCAATTATGTAAGGTACAGCATCTTCATTAGCAATTGTATCTAAAACTAAATCAATGCTTTGAACCATGTCATTGTCACCGTCCACTGGTAGATCTACTACTTCAACAGAATCAATACAGGCCGCTACTCTTCTGGCTTGATCATTTGTTCCACCATAACAATTAGGAGGAACAATAATTTTAATGTTTTTTCCCTTATGTTTTTCTAATGAATTTTGAATGAGACCCATTAAAATGGCATATTGAACAGAAAGTCCTGACGATCCAAGAAGCACCTTTGTCTTTGTGCCAGTAACTTTCTGTATCGAAGCTTCAACCTTAGTTTTGTTTATCTCTGCGCTTTCTCTGTTATTTTTATAAGTATGCTGCTCAATTAACGACTTTAAAGCATCCAAAGAGTTTGCAGGTGTCATTGCAATTGTCTCTCTTCTTCGAACATGCTGAATTTCCGAAATATAGGATTCGTTCTGTTCACCATTTACAATCAAAAAACTACCAAAGCGAGAATCAATGTTTATAAAAAAATCTATATTTGTATTCAAGTTAAAGTTAAAATCATAAATTTCATCTTTTTGTGAAATCAAGATTGTACTCTCATCATAATTCTGAACATCTTCTAATTTATTTACTTTTTCTACACTAAATTTGTAACCATAAACATTTTTTAAGATTTCAATGTCAAAAAATTTTGGTAATTTATTTATATAAATTATTTTTGTTTTTCTATTGTCTAATAGGTTTTTTCTCAAAATTGCTAGAATTGGAATAGTCTTTGATGTAAAACTTATGACATTTTTTGAAGGTAAATAATTGAACTTAGCAATCGTCCACTCTAGTAGACAAGAGAGCGGATGACCTAATCTAATATAATCAAAAGCAGTTGGTAAATCACTGAGAGCAGAAGTTGAAGAATTCTGCTCTTTATATAGAGACTCAAACTCTACTAAAAATTGGGTTTTTGCCTGACTTTCATCATAAACATCTAGTCGATGGGTTGTTTGGCTTAACCAAGCTTCAGGCATATTGGCTAATACATCTTTAATATAACTTAAGACTTTACTTTCTCTCATAACATACACCCCACTTATCAGATTGCTAATATACAATCCTTCACTTACCAGGGGTAGCTATTCTTCTGTTTGCTACCACATAATAGATGCTAAACATTTGATCCACTGTTTTTTTTCTATTTCTAGTGCCAAAGAACAACTTTTCAGAGTTTATTATTCATTTTATGTATCAATTTTTGAGATATGCATTTAAAACACTAAGATTAAACTTAAACCTGATAAACCTAATGATTAAATAAGTAAAAGGTCCTAAAACGATTCCATGTATACTCAACCAGTTGAACTCTTTTACAATCTAACTCCTCACCTCGCCTTAGATTCTATTGAAGCTCAGGGCTTCAGATCAACTGGTAGGTACACTCAACTTAACTCCTATGAAAATAGAGTTTTTTCCATTGAAATTGAAAACGAACACTTAACTGATAGAGCTTTTAAAGATTTAACTGCTGAAGAGTTTTCTACTGTTATTGCCAAATTTTACAGGCCCGGCAGATGGTCAAAAGAAGCGATTCAGGAAGAACATGATTTTTTGCTAGAACTCAAGTCCGAAGGAATACCTGCAGTCGCGCCCCTTAAAATAAACAATGAGAGTATTTTTTTAACTGGTGAAATCTACTCAAGCCTTTTTCCAAAACAAATGGGTCGAATTCCTCAAGAACTTAAATTAACTGAATTAAAAGCTGTGGGAACACTACTGGCACGTCTTCATAACGTAGGAGCTAAGCAAAAAGCCATCAACAGACCAACAATCAGCGCAGAATCCTATGGGTACAAAAGCTTAGATGTTTTAGATTCAATTGTTTCTAATGAAGTACACGCACGTTACTTTAATGCTGCTGAAGATATTTTAGGTTTTTTGGATGATCGCTTAGACCCATCAAAATACCTAAGAATCCATGGTGACTGTCATAAAGGAAACATCCTTCAAACAGACCCATTAAAAGGCAGCAAAGAGTACTTTTTTGTAGATTTTGATGATTTTTGCAATGGGCCTGCAGTTCAAGATTTTTGGTTTCTCCTATCTGGAGATCAAGATGAAAAAGAACAAGATGCTCTTTTAGAAGGTTATTCTGAACTTAGAAACTTTGATAAAAAAGATCTAGAGCTCATCCCAGGCCTAAGAGGCTTACGTATGATCTATTACTCAGCCTGGATTGCTATGAGATGGGAAGACCCTTCGTTTAAACAGGCCTTTGATAATTTTCTTTCTTATAATTACTGGGCTCAGGTCACAGATGACTTAGAAAAAATAAGACGCCAAATAACCTGATTTTAAGCATGATATTGGATTTGAAATTTAATATAAACTGTATTTATGTTGAATTGATCTATAAGTTTGTTAGTTATTTACTATGGATACAAAATTTAGCTCTCTCGCTTTGAAAAATGAATTACTTCAAAATCTGAAGGAAATTGAATTTCACGAAATGACTCCCATTCAAGCAGAAAGCTTGCCCTTAATGCTAGAGAACAAAGATGTTTTAGCTCAAGCAAAAACAGGCTCTGGTAAAACAGCTGCTTTTGGCTTAGCTATGCTGAATTCATTAGATCCATCCAGCAGAAACATTCACTCTCTAGTTTTATGTCCTACAAGAGAACTAGCTGAACAGGTCGCAACTGAAATCCGAAGACTAGCAAGGGGCTTAACTAATATCAAAACAATCACGCTTTGTGGCGGGAGCTCAGAGTCTTACCAAACTAGATCCTTAAGTTTTGGCGCTCATATAGTTGTTGGCACTCCAGGCAGAGTTTTACATCACTTAGAAAAACAAAGCTTAGACTTATCTTGCGTCAATATTTTAACCTTAGATGAAGCTGACCGAATGTTAGATATGGGTTTTAATGACGATATACTTGAAATTAATAGTTACATACCACCAGACAAACAATCATTATTATTTTCAGCAACCTACCCTGAAAATATTAAAGACCTAAGTGACTGTATACTCAAAAATCCAGTTGAAATTAAAATAGATGTGACTCATGAATCTGACAATATAAAACAGGTCTTTTACGAAGTAAAAAAATCAGATGATAAAAATGCTATTTTATATAAATTATTAAATAAATATAGACCTGATCGATGTATTATCTTTTGTAGAACTAAAAAAGAATCTAAGGATGTAGCTGATTTTTTATATAAGCGAAATATTTATGCAAGTTGCATTAATGGTGACTTAGAACAAAACGAAAGAACTAGCGTCCTTACAAAATTTTCAAACAGAAGCCTGTCAGTACTTGTTGCAACTGATGTAGCAGCCAGGGGAATTGACATAGAAGACCTAGCTCTTGTTGTTAATTACAACCTAGCCTCTAGTGCCGAAGCCTATATTCATAGAATTGGGCGAACAGGTAGAGCGGGAAAAAAAGGCCTCGTTTTTAGCTTATTTAACCCAGTCGAAATAAATAAACTAGAAGAAATTGAAGACTTAACAAAAAAACCCTGTATTCAAGAACCAGTCCCAGAAACATCTGATGCTGAAAAATATAATTTAGTCCCGCCCATGCAAACTATGTACATTAACGGCGGCAAAAGGGACAAACTTCGTCCTGGAGATATAGTGGGAGCACTGACTAATGATACCACTATTGAGTTTAAAAACATTGGGGATATCTCTGTCTTTGGCCTCTTTACATATGTGGCCATTACACCTGATAAAATTGAAGAGGCTATTGATAAAGTTATCAATGGAAAAGTAAAAAATAAAAGATTTAAAGCTGGTTTTGCGTAAATCCTAATAAAAGATTAAGGAGCAAATAATAATGATAAACAATCGCACAGTTTGGACAGACAAAGATGGTGACTTAAGAAAAAAAACTGCAAATACGCCATCACCAAATGCGACAGTAAATGAAAGTAAACTTATACTTGAATTACGAAGACTCACTTCTGGCAAAGGCCGTGCTGTCATAGAAATCAAAGGCTTACCAAAAAACAAAAAATGGTGCCAAGGCTTGGCTAAAGAACTCAAAAAACTCTTAGGAGTTGGTGGAACTTATAAAGATAACTACATCGAACTGCATGGCGAAAAAATTGAAAAAGTAATGGCTTTTTTAGATGCTAAACCCATTAAGTGGAAGAAAACTGGTGGTTAATGAGTTCTATTTTTACAAAAATCATCAATGGAGATTTACCTGGATCCTTTGTATACCAAGATCTAGTTTGCTCAGTATTTATGGATATTCACCCCTTCGCAGAAGGTCATTTGCTTGTAGTACCTAAAGAAGAAACTGCTAGATTTTCTGACTTACCGTCAGAAACTGCTGCGCACCTGTTCAGAATTGCACACAAAATAGTTTGTGCTATTAATAGTTCAAAAATTTCCCCAGATGGTTACAATTTATTTTTATCTGACGGAGAGATTGCTGGCCAAGAAGTGCCACATTGTCATTTACATATTCTTCCACGAAAGAATGATGATAAAATACATCTTTCTTTTGGTATTAAAGCAGAAAAATGTGATCGAAAAAAACTAAATCTAATAGCTAACTTAATAAGCGAAAGCTGTACTGACTTACAATTGCTGTGAATTTTACTTTAGGATTAATGAAAACCTATTAAACCTCCACCATTTTTAAAAGACCTTAGACAAAGCCAAGGTCTTTCATTTTTAATCTAAGTATTATGATTACTTACTTTATATTAGCACCAACGACAGCAGCCATTTGCATCATGTTGATGGTTTCGCCTTCTTTCATTTTTGTAAGATCAGTTAAGTTACCTGACTTACTCGTTGATTTTGTTTTTTTGAAAATTGGCAAAAGAGTAGCATCAGCTACGATGTACTTTCCGCCATTTTCTGGTTTTCCATTTTCTGTTTTTGTTTGTAGGCCATTTTTCTTAATATATTCCCATAACTTTTTTGTAATTTCAGTTCTAGGCAGTTCGTCAGCACCTAACATACTTGCAAGTTCACTCTGTAATTGTACTGGTTTTTTTAAACCCTTTTCCTCAGCCATCTTAGACTCCTTTAATCAGTTTGTATTTCATTGTAGTTAGCTTTGAAAAACTTGGCTAATGATATTTAAATAAATATGGAATTTTTATTCTTTAAAACACTCATTTTACCCCATTCTTCGACATTTTATAACTAAGGCCCCTGATCTATAACTTCAAGGGCCACACCTTAGTGCTAGCTGATGCTATGAAAACTAAGCTTCAATTCTCTGAAACACCGTTTGTTTTGATATAAGGCCTTCAAATAAGCTCAAGACCCTATGATTTGCTTCTCATGTCCTTCTATACTTTCTCAAAAAACCCTTAAGGCTTTAGTTATATCAAGCACAACCAGAAATGAGTTAACACGAGTTGGAGCTTCCATGTATATCAGTTAAAGAGATCCATTTTAAAGTCTGGATAGTGATCAACAAGAGTTCAAATTATTAAATGACATAAACTACAATCATGTATTTTATGCTTAAGGAGACAGAATGGGCAAAGGCAATAAAGACAACAAAGATAAAGCGCAAAAAAAAGAAAGTGAAACTAAAAAACTATCTACCAAAGAAAAGAAAAAAATCAAAAACGAAAAAAAGAAAGCAAAAGCAGGATAAAAGAACTCAGCAGCAGTTTTTTTTACTAAAATATTTATATCTTTTTAAACCCATATAGTTTTGGGTTTTCAAAAGTCACCTTATTTGATTAAATGTTCTTCCATGATTAATATACCAAAGAGGTGTATGATGATGAATACAGAGCGACTCCATTTAAGAAGTTATAAAACAACCGACTATGAAAGAGTTCACCTCTACGGATCATTACCTGATTTCTCTCAATACGATGTGTGGGGACCTAATACTAAAGAAGATACTCACAACTTCATTGCAGACTGCATATCTAAATATAGCAAAAACCCAATATATGAATTTGAATTAGCAGTTTGTTTAATTGAAAATGAACTTTTAATTGGAGGCTGTGGCATTAGACGAGACAGTCAGGAAAGCAAAGTTGCAAGCCTTGGGTATGCCATTCACCCTGATTTTCAGTCTAAAGGCTATGCTACAGAAGTTACTAGTAAATTGATTGAATTTGGATTTAATGAATTAAATTTAGCAGTGATTTATGCAACCTGCGATACACGAAACACGGCTTCTTTCAAAGTTATGGAAAAACTCGAAATGAAACGTGTTGGACATATAAAAGAACATAAACAAATTAGAGGCCATATGCGAGATAGCTATAGATATGAAATTTACTCAGCAAAGTAAAAATAAAACTTACTGTATGGCCACTACTGACTATTTATCTGATCAAAATTCACACGATCATATGAATTTTGATATAAAATGAGTAAATTAAGACAAAAATCTATATTTTTCACACGATCATATGAAAAATTGCATAATTAGTTAAATTACTATAGTATTTATCTATATATTCACATGATCATGTGAATTATGGAGGCAAAGTGAGCACTACGACTATACAGGCCATAGGCAGCAAAATTCGCAAAGAACGAACATCACAAAGCCTAACTCAAACTGAGCTAGGTGACCTTAGCGGAGTTAGCATTAATTTTATTAGCCAACTTGAGCAAGGCAAAGAAACCGTACAAATGAATCGTGTCTTGATGGTTTTAGAAACCTTGGGGCTAACATTAAAAGTAGAATATAATAAAACAGCAGGCCATCAATGAGCCTCAATAACTTAAAAGAACAAAAAACCTTGAATATTTTCTGTCATTCAGAAAAAGCTGGGGTTTTAAGAAGAACAGACTTAGGCTGTGAATTTGAATTCTCAGCAAACTTTATACAAAAAAAAAGAAAGCTTTCTTTTCATATGAGTTATAATGACTCCCCTATCAAATACCGAGGTGATAACCTGCCTCCATTTTTTGCTGGGTTGCTACCAGAAGGTTTGCGCTTAAAAACTCTTATTCAAAAAATCAAAACTTCAGATGATGATTTGTTTAGTGTCCTAGCTGCAATCGGTTCTCACTGTGTAGGTGATATCTATGTTAAAAATGATCAACCTATCACACAAACAACGCTCAATAAGTTTAAAGATACAGATTTTTATTCACTATTTAAAAGTAATATGTCTGCATCTGAAATCCACAGCAAGGATGAGTCATTCGCAGGAGTACAAGAAAAAATATCTGCATCTATGATTAACTTTCCTCTTAATATTGCAAAGAACAACAAGTCTTATATTCTTAAGTTAAACCCAAAAGACAAACCAAGACTTGTAGAAAATGAATGGACGAGCTTAGAGTTAGCTAAAAAATGTGGATTAATCGTCAACAAAGCAAAGCTGGTCAGTGATACAAACAATAACCTAGGCCTTTTAGTCGAGCGTTTTGATCGATATGTAAAAGATGGCAAAGTTAACATGCTTCACCAAGAAGATGCCTGCCAGTTTTTAAATCGTTATCCAGCTGATAAGTATCGACTGTCCTTTAAGGAAGTCTGCGATGGAGTGAATCAATATGCTACCGCTCCCAGGATTGAGATTCTTAAATTGATTCAACTCTATGCATTTTCTTACTTAATTGGAAACGGAGACTTACATGCTAAAAACATCAGCTTACAAGTCTTAAAACCTTCAGGAAAAGTTGTACTAACACCAAACTATGACTTGTTAGCAACTTATATTCACAAAGATCATAAAATGGCGCTTAAAATAAATGGTAGAGATGACAACATCAAAAGAAAAGATTTCATTAACTTTGGAGAGCTGTTTTATGTTCCTGCAAAGTCTGTCGATACGATGTTAAATAAGCTCATAATTTCGCTAGAAAAACATCATTCTATTATGCATCAATTTATGAATGAAAAACAAAGCAAACAATGGTTAACAATGTTTAAAAAAAGAGTTCTGGATCTTAAAGCTGAGCCTTCTTGAAATCATTACCTAACTTTATTTAAAATACCTCTTATAAATTAGACCTCTTACCTTCTACTGCTCTTGCTGAACTTATAAAATAAACATATGAAATACTTATGAAAAACTGCCTAGAATCTTTAGTCTATCCAAAATCAAAATCTGAATTTATGAAAAACTACGAAAGTAAATCTCCTTTCGTTGCTCACGGCCTTAATGACAGCATTAAAGAACTCACTGAGCTCCCATTTTTAAAATCTTTAGATCATCTTTTAAATTCATGGACAGATACAGTAGATGTTTACCCTTCTGATATCTCAGATGAGACAGGTGCCATAAAATCTTCAACAGACGAAGCCAGTAAAATGTTTAAAAAAGGAAGAGGCCTTCTTTTTAATGATACAAATACACTGTCGCCGTTACTTCAAAATTGGTTAGAAAAACTACGAATTGATTTAGGCTTATCATCAATGACTTATGGGAGAAACCTCATCTACGCGACCAAACAAGGAAAAGGTACCAATACTCATTTTGATCAAAACATAAATTTTGTCTTACAAATACACGGCACTAAAACATGGTGGATTGCCCCAAATGAAAATGTTCTAAACCCAATGACAAGACATACTATAGGAAGACCTCTTGACCAAGAACTTGAAGCTTATTCAAGCAGCCCTTTTCCTGAGAAAATGCCTGACAACTCTTCAGAGTTTCAATTAGAGCCTGGCTCAATGCTTTTTGTACCACGTGGGTGCTGGCATTCTACTAAAGCAACAACAGATGCTTTGTCTTTGAATTTTACTTACTCTGCACCAACTTGGATTGATATTTTTACTACAGCTCTAAAATCACGCTTATCTCAATCTCCAGATTGGAGAGAGACTGCAGACTTTGTATCTGATCCCAAAAGAAAACATGAAGCTTTAGAAGACTTTAATTTCCTTCTAGATTCACTTTCAGGTGAAGCCCCTAACTGGCGTGCAGAAGATATTTTAAGTGCTATAGAACCTGAAGACTTTTAATAACCTTATAAACTGATCATCATTTATTCTTATTATTTCATATTCTATCAAAAAATTTTAATTTAGCCGGTTAACTAAAATAACTTTATTATTATGAATGAACTTACTCCAACTAAAAGTTTAGTTGACACCTACTAAATCTTTAGTTGATACTTTTATACGGAGGGACCATGTCTAAAAAAAGTTTATCTAAGCTACTCACTGAAGTTGAATTAGAAATCATGAATATCCTTTGGATTATTAAGGAAGGCTCAGTAAGAGATGTCATTGCAGAATTTTCCAGCAAAAGGACTCTTGCCTATACTTCGGTTTCAACAATGTTACGCATCCTAGAACAAAAAAAAATAGTTAAGAGCCGCAAGGACGGTAAAAGTCACATCTATATGCCAATACTACTAAAACATGAATACGAAAAAAACACCCTCAATCATCTAGTTACCCATATCTTTGAAGGAACACCTTCTAACCTCATTAAGCGCCTCGTCAGTGATACAAAATTATCAAAGTCTGATCGAAAACAAATAAAAGCTATTTTGGCAGAACTCTAATGACTTGGTATCTGCAATTAAACCTAGCTATAGGAGCTTTTGGAATCTTTGCAATTTTGCTTTCTTTTTTAAAGATAAACTCACAACAAAAACTAAAAGCTCATTCTATTTTAATTGTCTTTGCAATATTAGTACTCCCAGCTCTACAGCTTATTCCAGTGCAAGATTATCAATTCCCACAAAGAGAGCTTTTGTATATTCCCATGAGTCTAGCTACTCAGAGTGCTCTTGTTATACATGATACACTGATAGAAAGGTCTGATTCTCAAGACTATAATTTTAAGTACATATCCTATTTTTTATTTTCTATTATTCTTTGTTTTTTACTTCTACTTACATACAGAACCATAAGAACAATTAAACAAATTCAGGGAATGTTTTTGTATAAGCATATTGGAAATTTTCAAATACTATTATCTGACAAAAAAATATCACCTTACTCTTTTGCTCTTTTAAAAAAAGCTTATATCGTATTACCTCAGTTTTTATTAAATGATATAGAAAAATTTAATTTAGCCTTTCAACATGAATTACAACATCTAAAAAATAAAGATACATTTTGGGTTTATATGTTTGAAATTGCTAACTCAGTTTGTTTTTTAAATCCTATTCTATATTTTTGGAAAAAACAATTTTTATTAGATCAAGAATTTGCCTGTGATGAAGCTTTGATTGCGCAAAAAAAAGTATCACTGCGGGCTTATGCAACTTGTCTCTTGCAAGTTGCAGATACAACGAACTCCCATGACATTCCATTTGGTACCAATGGAATGTCATGGGGTCAGATGAAACCACAATTATTACGGAGGATCGTAAACATGAAATACATCAAAAAAGAGACAAAATTAATATCTAATGCTATAATAAGCTTTAGCGTGATTTTATTCACACTATCTGTCTTTGCATTACAAATTCCAGCAAACAAACTGACAGATAAACTCACCATTAATAAATTAGAAAAAATGTATGACTTCAGTGACTTCAATAGCTTTCCTATTGAATTGAACGAACATGTCTTAGCAGAGCTTAATCATTTTTTATCTAGCAACAAATGGCGAAAATTTACTAAAAAATCCATAAAAAAATATGAAATCTATAAAAGCTTAATTGATAAATCAGCAGCTAAGTATCATTTACCAAATGAAATTGCTGCCATAGCTTTTATAGAATCTGGATTTACAAACTTGCCGGATAGATCTAATAGTATTAGCTCTAAAGGTGCAGGGGTGTGGCAGTTCATACCTGCAACTGCTCGCAACTACGGGTTAAAGATAAATAATGTAACTGATGAAAGGTTGAATGTACCCAAGGCGACAGACGCTGCAATGAGATACCTTTCAGATAACAGAAACAAATTTGAAGATTTACGGCTTTCTATTATGAGTTACTATGTAGGTGAAGTTCGTGTTCAAAATGATATCGATTCTTTTGGCACACGTGATCCTTGGGTTCTAATTGAAAACGGAGATTACAAAACACCTTACCTGGCTCGCGCAATGGCTGCAGCCATTTTATTAAAGTACCCCTCTCTTCTGAATTAAATTAGGAGCGAAAAACGGGGCCATTCAATTAAAAATGGCCTCATTTTTTAAAAAAACCACCTAAACACCGAGAAGCTAAGTGCATGAAACCAATTGAAACAAAGGCAGAAAAACCTAAGGCCCCGCCAACTCCGCCAAAATATGGGCTAAAAACTACATATATCAACACAAATAAAAGTGCACTCAGCATAACCTGATAACTTTTAACGACTTCATGAGAACACATACCAACAAAGCTGGCTCCAAAAACTAAGAGTGATATATATTCAATATCAAAAACAAACAGTTTACTGAGTCCAAATAAAATTAAAAAACTTATCAACGATACCAAGGATGAAGCTCTTACTGCATTCATACTTAAGTGCTTGATTAAGCTATATGTCAGTAGCGAGACACACAATGAAATGAGAACATAAACGACTCCTATCATAATATACTTCTTAAACCTAAATAAAGTAATGAACTGACAAAACCGATAGTTCCTAGTTTGCCACCAACCCCTTTAAAGTAAGGATTTATAAATCTAAAACTAACTCCAACAAGAAAACATAAAGCTAAGACACTGGTTGTATTTGAAAAAAATGAAACTGAACACATTCCTGCAAAGCTCCCTGCATAAACACAAGCAGTGGCTTCTTTGGAATCATAAAAAGACGCTCTAGGTAAAAAACTCCCTACAAGACCAACTAAGGCTGATGCTAGATAATTTGGTAATCCTTGATATGCAACAAGATACAAACAAGTGATACAACCGATACTGCAAAAAAGAGTCATCAAAAAAAAGTTTTTTACTTTAACTAAATTCATTTTTTAAATGCATCTATTCTTTTGATCTGAAGATCTTCAAAACCTTCAGTGAAGACACTTGTTGTTTTTTTGAGCTGTTCACAGAGATTTTGTAAGCCTTGATCAGAAAATTGACTTAATAACCTCTGCGTCTGATCTTTTGAATGTCCACTGTTAATAGCATGAGCGACTATCTTTAAAGCAGGGTTTTGTATCTGATGCTCTTGAAGATTTTCTTGTAAATTTTCATAGTGCTTCTCATAGAACTCAAACCACTCTGTTTTTCGAAGAAGATCTTGAAGCAACTCACCCGCTACTTCTGAAGTCTCTGGCTCTAATCCTAGTTGGTCAAAACAAAGACTTTCATAAAGTGCAATCTTCGAAGATATATCTAACTCACATAATAGCTTAAGGTAAAACTCATGAGCATATTTGGAGTCAGACCCTAGTAAATACTGAAAGTAGAGAATTTGCTTGATTGTTTTTTCAGAGGTATGTTTTTTTTGAAAACTTAAACCAGCGGGAAGATGATGCCATTGATTAAGTGCTGTATCCTCTACTGTTCTTAGACACAAAGAGACCGTTGGGTTCTCTAAATGAACCACACGATGTGTCAGCTCCATATCTGGTTTAATTTTTTGAACATCACCTGTTTTCATAACATGAATTTTTTTCTGAGATAGCTTTGTTTTCAAAACGTCTTCTGAAAAGGCTTTTATAGTCTCTACCTCAAACTCTTCATGCAAAGAAACTCCATGAACAATTTTAAAGGCACCACGAAAACCATGAGAATGGATGAGAGTATCGTTTTTACGCCAGAAATAAATATCAGCAGCAAACTTGCCATTATTAAAAACCGTAAGTGATGGCTCACCAAAATTATTATATAAATTGAGCTGAGGCGGAAGCTTATTATTCTCTATCCATCTTGCAACCTGAGATTCAAATTCTCCAAGAAGAGACTCCACAGAAAAGTTTTCAAGTGTCTTTCTAGCTAACTCAGGGAAACTCTCCCTTTGCCAGTTTGGCTCTAATTTTTTGCAAGTTTCTATCAAGTTTTGAAGCATTTTCAGAGCCTATAGTATATTTACAAATCAGGCTATCAACAGAGTATTGAGAGCTTATTTTATTCAAACCTCCAAATACTTGTGTGCTTCTGCATAAATACGTAATCTTATACTCATAAACGACATGTTCGGTTTTTGAGCGATATGATTGTATGACTTTCATAAATCCATTTAAGGAGCTTTAATGGAAGAAAAATTTTGGCATACAGCTTGGGAAAACAATAATATTGGATTTCATCTACCAAAAGTGAACCCAAGTCTTTTAAAATTTGGAGAGGAATTACTGACACACTGTAAAGGTAAAGTCTTTTTACC
>CALGNA010000182.1 GCA_937958795.1 uncultured Bdellovibrionales bacterium
GCATATTTTGATAACACATTTTTGATACAGAATCGCTGTCAGTTACTCCTATGTGAACAGAAAAGTTCATAAGAGTCTTAATAAGGTCTAATTTTCTGACTTGTTGGGATATGCATTTAGTAGGGTTTGTTTGAGGGTCACAGTTTAGAGGAGTGGCTTCTAGTTCTTCTAGTAGTCTTTTATAAATGGGAATGGAACAATTTGTGGAAGAGTTTTTTAATAAATTTGGTAATTTAGAAGTAAAAAATGGTAAAGATAGTAAAAGATGGGAGTCTGTTTCATTTACAGAGCAAAGTGATTTTGTTTTAATATAATCACTATTTGGTGCATAGGTCAAAAAATGAGCTTCATTATAGTTAAGTGAATTTTCAGGTAGGACATAATCAGTAAGTTTACTAGGCACGTAGTTTTCTAACTCTATAAATAAGTTTTGAGTTAAATTAACACAAGCAGTAGTATCTAAGTTATATTCTGCACAAGTTTTATTTTTAATTTTTTCTTTGTTTACATTAAGAAGTGAGCTTGCACATTTAGTATAACTGGCCGTGCCTTCTTTGATCCCTTTAAAAAATTCTTTTACTTGAGTAAGGTTCATCTTAACTTCCCCATTTTCAAGTGTTACTTCAATAGGAATTTGTGCTTGGGAAGGTAGTGTTAGTGGTTGGTTAGCAGTGGGATAGTTTCCACATTTCCAATCTAAATTCATGAAGAAAGCTTCACATGTAAAGCTGGTAAATAGGGTGAAGATAGGTATAGATAGTAAAAGTCGTAGGTTCTTCACATCTATAAATTTAATTTAAATACTATAAGTAAGACATATATTAAGTTGGGAGCCAGACCTTAGGTCTAGGTTGCCTGCATTGACGGAAATCTTGTGAGGTTATATCCCTAGCAGAATCTTTCTGGAGGCATATCTGATGGAAAATTGGATTATTATTGGCTTTATCATTTTTAGTTTATTTTGTTCAGTTCTTTATTATATCGCGAGGTTTTTCTTTTTAAAACCAGGTCAAAATGGTGACACTCTTGAAAAAGAATTAGAAAAAGTCCCAGAGCAACTGAGTGATGAAAGTGAAAAACTTGAAGATCTTACAAAAGAAGCTGTTTCTGATAAAGTTTTGGAGCCTCAAGTTGAATTGCAGTCAGAAGAACTTGTTACAACAAATCCAGTTTTAACAAAGCCAGCTTCCTATGAGGCAGGCTTAAAGAGAACAAGAGAGGCTTTTTTCCCTAAACTAGGTAGATTATTTCAAAGCAAAGCACAGGCTTTTTCAGATTTAGAAGAGCCACTTGAAGAGTTTCTATTTACAAGTGATTTGGGTCCAAAAACAGTAGAGCACGTTTTTGACGCTGTTAGAGAGAATATGACAAAAAAAGAAAGCGGAGATGCTGAAAAGTTTCAGTCTATTTTAAGGCAGAGTCTCTATAGTTTGCTCCCTGAAGATAAGCCAAAGGGCTTAATAGATAGGTTAAAAGAGCATAAAAAAACAAGCTCAGCTCCTTTTGTCCTATTAATGGTTGGTGTTAATGGTGCTGGAAAGACAACGACACTGGGTAAATTGTCGGCTCTTTTATCAAAAGAAAAATTTAAAACTCTTGTAGCAGCTGGAGATACCTTTAGAGCAGCAGCTCAGGAGCAGCTAGAAGTTTGGGCTCAGAGAGGCTTAGTTGAGTTTCACGCACCTGAAAATGTAAAAGATCCAAGCGGTTTAGCCTATGGAGCTTTAGAAAGAGCTGAAGTTGAGGGCTATGATGTGGTTTTGGTTGATACAGCGGGAAGGTTGCATAACCAAAAAAATCTCATGGAAGAGCTTCAAAAGGTTCATCGAGTTTTAAAGGCCAAAAATGCTGAATCTCTAAAAGAAGTGTGGCTTGTTATAGATGCGAGTGCGGGTCAGAACGCACTGATCCAAGCTGAAGAGTACAATAAGGCTTTAGGGCTCACTGGTGTGGTTTTAACTAAAATTGATGGTAGCTCAAAAGGCGGAGTTCTTTTTGGGGTCTCTCAAATGGGTCTGAGTCCTATCTACCTTGGGCTTGGTGAGGGAATTGAGGATTTAAGGCTCTTTGACCCACGGGATTTTATGGAGAACTTTTGGCCAGAAGAGACTCAGTTCAGTTAGATTTTAGTAGTATTTTGGATCGTTTTAGAGCATTGTTTTAATATTGACGCTGCGCTGTGAAAACAGGCATCAGCAGATTTATTTGTTAGTACAATGTTGAAAACGAGGACTCGTAAATTGGACTTAGATCAAACACTCCAAACATATGATTTAGAAATTGCGGATATTAGCGTTCGAGTAAAATCGAACCAGAGTGATGATCGAGTTCAAGAAGTTGCAAGAATGGTAAATGAAAAAGTTGAAGAGGGTTTGAAGCGGAACTTACCCTTTCAGAAAGCCTTAATATTTGCCTGTTTGCACTTTGCTGAAGAGTTATCAGAGATCAAAGAAGCTTATTCTTTAAAGTTACATGAGATTGAAGAGAAAACTAAGATGATAGTAGATAAAGTTGAAGAGGAGCTAGTTCAACATACTATTCAGGTTAAAAATCTATAGAACTTTTTAGAAATGAGAACATTTGATTTCTTATAAACTAAATTTACGAGCCTTCCTATAATTATGGTGAGGCTGTTTTGGAAACAGAAAAACAAAATATTAAAAACGAGCTCAAAAATAAGCTTAGAAAAGAACTAAGAGAAGAAATCTTAGCATCGAATAAGCTGGCTACAGGTAGTGATGTTGTGAGGATTAACCCTTCAACCTTGTTTGCAGTTGCTGGTCTTAAAAAAATCAACCCCATTGTTGCAGGTTTTAGAAGTATTAAAGATGAGCCTCATCTTGTTTTTGTTGATTCTATAGATTGGGTTTTCCCAAAAGTAACAGGAAAAGAGATTCGTTTTTACAAAGCTAATACTAAAAACGAACAAGATTGGACTATAGGTTCTTTTGGAATTGTGGAGCCAAAAGACAGTTGTGAACGAGTGGAAAATAGTCATATCGAGATGGTTTTGGCACCAGGTATGGCTTTTGATATTTATGGTGGAAGGTTAGGGAGAGGCGGAGGTTTTTATGACCGTTTCTTTTCTGAATATGAAGGGATAAAAGTTGGTGTTTGCCAGCATAAGAACTTAGTCCGAAAGAATTTAAAGATAGATGCCTGGGATAAGGAAGTTGATTTTGTTTTAACAGAACAGAGCTTATATCAACCTTTTTTATCAGAGACAGGAAGATTAAAATTACACGAAAATAAACAGGAGAAAGTTTCATGATTGAAACAATTGTAGGAGTAATCGCCCTAATAATAGGCGGAGTCAGTGTCTTTATTTACAGGAACTGGGTTGATCAAAATACCAAAAAATCAGCTCAGGTTGAGGCTAAAAAGATTGTTCAAAGAGCAAAATCTGAATCTTCAAGAGTTGAAAAAGATGCTAAACGAAGAGCAAAAGAATTTGAACAAAGAGCTAAGAGAAATGCTGAAAATGAGATTGCAAAACAAAAAGATAAGTTAGCGAGAACAGAAAAGAGTTTTCTGGATAAGAAGAAGAGTCTTGATCATAAGCAAAAGTCTTTTGATGATGAGATTCAAATAGAACTTAAAAAAGTCGAAGATCAAAAAGCTCGTGTAAAAATAGCAGAAACTAAGGTTAAGTCACAAGAAGCTCAAGTCATAGATTTAAAGTCTAGGCTTCAAGGTGAACTTGAGAAAATAGCCGGGATGTCTCAATCCCAAGCTAAAGAAAAATTAGTGACTGTGATGGAAGAAGAGGCAAAGGCTGACTTTTCAAGAAAGCTTATTTCTCTTGAGGAGGAATATAAAGAGCGCTCTGAGAAAAAGGCGAACCGTATTATCAGTTTAGCTGTTTCACGAGTTGCAGGAGATTATGCTGCAGAACGAGTGATTACATCTGTTTCTTTAGCAAGCGAAGAAATGAAGGGTAAAGTAATCGGTAAAGAGGGAAGAAACATTAGAGCCATGGAAGCTGTATGTGGAGTCGACCTTATTGTGGATGAAGTCCCTGATACTGTTATTATTTCTGGTTTTGATCCCGTTAGGCGAGAAGTTGCAAGACGTGCCTTAATTGAGCTTTTAGAAGATGGCCGAGTTCATCCTGGCCGAATAGAAGAAGTCGTAAGAAAGACCAAATCAAGACTATTGAAAGAACTTCGTGAAGATGGAGAAAAAGCAATAAATGAGCTTAATTTAACAGGTGTTCACCCTGAGATACTTAAACTAGTTGGAAGTTTAAAGTATAGAACTTCGTTTTCTCAAAATAACTACTATCACTCAATTGAAGTAGGAAACCTTGCAGGTATGATGGCTGCAGAATTAGGTGGAAACGTAAAAGTTGCTAAGAGAGCAGGGCTCTTACATGATATTGGTAAAGCCATTGATCATAGTGTTGAAGGGAGCCATGCCGTCATTGGTGCTGACTTTGCTAAAAAATATGGTGAAAAAGAAGCTGTTTGTCATGCTATTCGTTCGCATCATGAGGATGAAATGCCAAATTCTATGATTGCTCACTTGGTGCAAGCAGCTGATGCCATTTCAAGTGCAAGACCTGGAGCTCGTAAATCAACTCAAGCTAATTATATTAAGAGATTAGAAGATTTAGAGTCTATAGGTAACAGCTTTGATGGAGTACTCAGAACTTTTGCTGTTCAAGCAGGAAGGGAAGTTCGAATCATAGTTGATAGTGCTTTGGTTACAGATGAGCAGTCCGTCATGCTTTCAAAAGATATTGCTAAAAAAATTGAAAGAGAAATGAACTACCCAGGTCAAATTAAAATTACAGTTATGAGAGAAACACGAGCTGTGGAGCATGCGCGATAATGGGATATGATTTTTTACCAGTTGAAGAGCAATATGAAAATATTGTTCTTGGTACAGAAGAGGTGATTTCAGAAGGTCTTTTGAAAAAAAAGCTTACTAAAAGTTTTGAGACAAAAACACCTTTAAGAATAAAGGCAGGTTTTGATCCTTCTAAAAAAGATCTTCATGTAGGTCATACTATTTTAATTCAAAAGCTAAAGGTCTTTCAGGATTTAGGACATCAAGTCTTATTTTTGATTGGTGACTTTACTGCTAGAATTGGTGATCCCACTGGTAAAAGTGAAACAAGAAAGCCTCTGACTGAAGAAGAGGTTAAGGAAAATGCTAAAACATATGCAGAGCAAGTTTTTAAGATATTAGATCCAGAAAAAACGGAAGTTGTTTATAATACGGAGTGGTTTTCTAAATTTGATGCTTTTGATTTTATTAGGTTAGCGAGTCAGTCTACAGTTGCTCGTATGTTAGAGCGGGATGACTTTGAGAAAAGGTTTAAGGGTCATCAATCCATTTGCATTCATGAATTTTTATATCCATTGGTACAAGGTCATGATTCTGTTGCTTTAAAAGCTGATGTAGAGCTTGGAGGTACAGATCAAAAATTTAATTTATTGATGGGACGAGATCTTCAAAAAAATGCAGGACAAGAGCAGCAGGCTGTTATGACTTTTCCTCTCTTGGTTGGCTTAGATGGTGTTCAGAAGATGTCCAAAAGCCTTAATAATGCTATTGGTATTACGGAAGCACCAAATGAGATTTTTGGTAAAGTAATGAGTTTGTCAGATGAGATTATGCTGACTTATTATGATTATTTGTCAGGTTGGAAGGTTAAAGATTTAAACGAAATGAAAAGTTCTTTAAAGTCTGGAGCTCTACATCCTAGAGACTGCAAGATGAATTTGGCTAAGATACTAGTCACTCGCTTTCATTCAGAATCAGAGGCTCTTGGTGCAGAAGAGTATTTTAAGACAGTTTTTCAAAAAAAGAAAAGACCTGATAATGTAGAGACCGTTGAAGTCGATGCTCAAGAGGTTTCTTTTGTTCAGTTTATTTTTGATCAAAAATTAGCAACGTCTAAAGGTGAAGCCCGTCGGTTGATACAGGGCGGTGGTGTCCAGTTAGATGAGGAAAAGGTACATGACCCAAAAATAAACCTAACTCTTAAGGCTGGAACGGAATATTTTCTCAAAGTTGGGAAAAAAAAGTTTTTAAATATTAAAGTAAGGTGATTTAAAATGAAGGTAAAATTTTTACCCCAAGATGTTGAATATGAAATTAAACCAACGGAGTCTGTTTTACATTTAGCTCAAGATAAGGGTCTTCATATTCAATCTGTTTGTAAAGGGCTACCTTCTTGCGCTGAATGCAGGGTTAGAGTGGTTCAGGGCGAAAACAATGTGATTCAACCTTCACCAACTGAGTTAGACTTAATTGGTACTGCTTACTTTGTTGATCAAAGGCGTTTATCATGTCAGTTAAAGTGTTTTGGTGACATTACGGTAGATCTTACAGAGCAGATTGAAAAAGAAAATAAGACTAAAAAATCACGTAGGATTTCCAAAAAAACAAGTGGAGGAGAAGAAAGAGAAGAAAGACCCTCTCATGCTCGTCTAGGAAATATCATGGATGAAGAAAAAATAATTAAGGACGATAACTCAAAAAAATAAATAAAGTGAGTTATGTAAATGAAGAATATATTAGAAAAACTTGAGTCTTATGATTGTATTTTATGGGACTGGAACGGAACTTTATTAAATGATGTAGATATTGCCTATGATGCTTTTATTCAAATGGCTAAGGAACATCAGTTAGATTTGGTTAAAAAAGAATACTATCTTGATAACTTTAGGTTTCCAGTCTTAGATTTTTATAAAGATATAGGGTTTGATATAACCAATTTTAGCCTGCTTTCTGACCAGTTTCACGGGTTTTATAATGCTAAAAGTAGTGAATCTAATTTATATGAAGATGTTCCTTTTATATTAGATCATTTAAAAAGAAATAATCAAAAACAGGCTATTTTATCTGCTGGGTCTAACCAGCACCTAGAGTCATATATGAATAGGTTTAAATTAAAAGGTTATTTTGAATTTATCTCAGGAGCTACTGATGACCATGCATTTGGTAAAAAGCAACGAGGAATAGACCTTGCTCGGAAGCTTCGAGAAAATGGTGCTGAGAACCTGGTTATGCTTGGTGACACAACTCATGACTCAGAAGTAGCTCATGCTATGGGTGTTGATAGTATTTTGTTAACTGGTGGGCATCAGTCTTACAAGACACTTAATGAGTATAAGGCTCAGAATGAAAACCAAAATATAGAGGTTTTTAAAAGATAGACTCTTGTGAGTCATTCTAACTCACTTTTTATAATCAGGCCTATCTGATTAAATAGACACTTATATCATGTCCTGATATGTCTAATGTTAATAAAGAATTCAAGAAATAGGAAAAATCGAATGAAATGTCTTAATATAGTATTAGTATTTACATTGATAAATTTATTAAACATAACTTCTTGGGCAATAGAAGCTGAGGCCACAAAAGATCCTGCAGTCTACGGTAAGGAGCTTATTATGAAAGCTGATGCTGCTAACCAAGGGTTTAAGGGTGAATCATCTCAAATGACTCTTACTTTGATTAATGCTCTTGGAGAAGGAGTTACAAGAAAAATGACATCTATGGTTTTGGAAGCAAAAAACTCTAGTCTTGGTGATAAGTCACTTATTGGTTTTTTGTCTCCAGCAGATGTTAAGGGTGTACAGATGTTAACCCATACAAATATATCAAAGAGAGATGATCAATGGTTGTATCTACCATCGTTAAAGACTCCACGCAGGATTTCTTCTAAAAAGCGAACAGGATCTTTTATGGCGAGTGAGTTTACATATGAAGATTTAGGTTCCCAAGAGGTTGCTAAATATACCTATAAGTTTATTAAAGAAGGTAGTGTGGAAGAAAAGGGTGGAGTTAAGAGATCTGTTTGGATCATTGAAAGAAAATCAACTGATTCTGATTCTGGCTATTCTAAGGAGCTTGTATACTTAGATAAAGAGTACTCAAATCCAGTGCAAATTGATTACTATGATAGAAAAAATGAACTTATGAAGGTGTCAAAATTTAGTCAGTTTAAAAAACTGGATAAATGGTGGTTTCCCCACGAGATTGATATGGCAAATGTACAAACAGGAAAAAAATCTATCTTAAAATGGCAGAACAGAGTCGTGAACCAAGTTCACAAGCCTAGTTTATTTACATCAGCAAGATTAGGAAAGTAGAGAGTTTATATGTTAAAATATTCTAAATTCAAATTGAGTTTTTTTGTTGTTTTAAGTTTAAGCCTTAGTTCATTTGTTTGTGGCGCTACGTCAGAAGAAGTCCCAAATCCCGTACAAAAAACAGTTCAAAAACTTCATACGCCTTTTGTAGAATCAGCCTCAAGAGGATCTATAGGCTTAGAATCGCGCTCATTCCTTTCTCCAGATGGTTTGCCCACAATTGATCAAAACTGGGCTTTAAATGGCTTGGTAGAGTCTGATTTTACATTTGGTTCTTTGTTTAAATTAAAAAATCAACTCTCATTTAAATCAGATTTTAGAGACCCTAGCAGACAAGTATTTTCAGTGGATGAGTTTTATCTCGACTTTCAAAAAGGTATTTTTGAGTTTCAAGTAGGCCAACAGATTTTTAATTGGAGTTCAGCTGAGGCTTTTCATCCAGCGGATAGGATCAATGCTCGAAACTTTGACGGCTCTTTTGAGAATGGCTCTAAGTTTGGTATTCCTGCGGTTACATTAGGTGCCCAGTTGCCATTTGGTCATTTGCAGCTGGGTTTGTTGCCTATGCATTTTAGACCACAATTCCCAGGGCCACTTAATAGGCTCTCCATGGCACCAACTGGATTTAATCCAAATCTAAGTTCGTTTATTGTTGATGGTGAAATTTATGAAAAATGGGACTTAGACTTTAAAGGTTTTATAAAGTGGTCTCAGCCAATTGGATCATCAGATTTAAGTTTGTTTGCCCTTTGGCATAATGATACGAGCAGATCTTTTGTATTTAACTCTTTCTCTGGAGGCCCCCAAATTGCCTTTGTTGAAGCTTTTCACGCTGGTATGACTCATAGGTGGGATTTAGAGGGGCATTTGCTTAAGACAGAAGTTATTTACTCTGAATATAAAAACAAATTAGACTCTAGTCTGGGGTTTTGGATTCAGGAGCCTATTAAAAGCATGACAACTGTTTCTTTTGGTTATGAAAGAAGCTTTGAGTTTTCAAACGGACATGAGTTAGTCCCTTTATTAGAAACTCAGTGGGTATTGGGTTTAGATCGTGACGAGAGATTTGGTGCTGACTTGTTTCAAAGAGATTTATTAGTTGGCGCTCGGTATTTGTTTAATGGATTACAAAGTAATGAATTTAGAGTGATGGGAATTTTTGATCTTGAAAGAAGCAAAGAGGCCATTTTATCTGTGTCTTATGAGCAAAGGTTTTTAGAAGACTGGAAGTTTATGACAAGCCTAAGAGGTTTTTATTCGAGTGAACCTCAAGGGCCGCTTGAAATGCTAGATCATGATGGAATGCTACAGGTGGATGTAGTTAGGTACTTTTAAATAAATATAGGCTAAAATGATAGGCTTAGCTAGATAAGCTTAAAAGACAATGTAATGAAGAAAAAAAAATTCATAAAAGTTATGGTAAGTTTCTTAACAGGCATATGTCTTTTGGTAGTGGCACTCTGTGGCTATGATTTTTTTGATTCAAAAAGTTACAGCCTAAACAGAGAAGCTGGTCGCGTCGCTGGCATGTTTTTTGTTCTTGGAGTTATAGCCATAGGTTTGCTTTTGCCATTTAAAATCAAATTTGAACTCAGTTGTGCGGCACTTATCTGGGCTTTTGGTGGTTTGCTGATTTCTGTCTTAGATTTTGTTTCACCAGATCCAGGTCAAATTAACCTAAGTTTTTTGATTTTTTACGGGCTAACAGTCGTCTTGCTATTAACGAACCTGACATTGCATTATGAAGATCGTGAGAGTGCCAGAAAGTTAAATAAAAATTAGAAGTTTGGCATATATATGCCAAGAGAATCTATTTCGTTGAGTAATTGATCAATGACACCTTCAAGTAATGCTTCATTTCGTTGCAAAAGTTCGTCGTAACTATCTATTTGATTTTCAAGACCAAGTATTTTTTCGAGAGTCTCATCAGTTACTACTTCTTCTTCAAGATCCTTCAGTTTTTCTCTTAGAGCTCCTATGTGTTCATTGATGTCACGCATGTCTTGTGTTGTTTTGTTTTTTAGATTTATAAGTCTTTTTAGTTCTTCAAGCCCAGGATGATCTGGGTTTAACTCGATATAATCCTTTGGCTCACCAGAAGCTGGCACTTTAATTGGTGGTAGAGCTTGGTCGTCAGGGTGAGTACTGGATTCAGGGCCATCATCTGAAGCCTCTGAATGGTATAGGGGCGGAGCTAAACTTACGCTTTGTGAATTCAAAATAGCATGAGCTGGGATGACCACTTCTGTATGTTCAATGTATTTAAATTTAAAGAGGTTACTGTTGCCTGAGTAGAGTTCAGCATAATAAATCAAGGCTTCTAAATTATCCATACCGCTTGGGGCTCTATTTAAATAATCAACAAACTGAGGTATGGTTTCATCTAATTGTGAGACCTGGTAAGCACCAAAAGTCACCAGAAGTGCTTTGCCAGCTTCAGTTTTTCCTATTTGTTGAGTGCCCTTGCTAGCAAACTGTATCAGGATCTTAATTACAGGATTTGCGTTGGCAAACAATGAAAGATGAAGTGTTAGGCATAAATAAAAAGTAAGTTTGAATGTGTGCTTTATAGACATACCTTAATATAGGGAATGAACCTGTCATGCGTATCATATTTTATAAAATTTTCATTAATATATCTAATATCGATTTATATATAAGTAAAAACTTATACACTCAAAGTATTAAAAGGCTAGATTTTTTTCAATAACCAGGTTTAAATAATCCTAAATGATTTAAATAGGGTATGGAAATATGATTTCTAAATTTTGTGACTTTATACTTGATAAGAAAAGAGCCTTTATAACACTTTTAGTAGGCTTAGGAGTTGTTTTTGCTTTTTGTTCTGGCTTACCTAAAATTGTCGCTGATTTTGGGTATCGCGTTTGGTTTCATGAGGGGAGTCCAAGGCTCGTTCAGTTTGATGAGTTTGAACGACGCTTTGGGAGTGATGAGCTAGTCATTGTTGGCGTTAAAAGTGAAGATGGGATCTTTGATCTAGATTCGATAGAGCTTGTTCAAAATCTTACAGAAGACCTGTGGCAGGCTCCAGAAGTTATCAGAGTAGACTCTATAACAAACTACAATTGGGTGCATGGTATTGAGGGTGAAATAATAGTAGAGCCACTTGTTCCTGGTGATGAAGAGTTAACTCCAGCTATTTTAAAAGATAGATTGGATGTAAGTTTAAAAGATAAAGTGATTCCAGATTATCTTTTAAGTAAAAATGCTAAGAGTACCATTATCTATGTGGCATTAAAACCATCTCTTCAGACGACTCCAGATTATGAGACAGTCATTACGGGCGTTCGTAAGGTTTTAGATAAATATAAAGACAAATCAAATCATGAAATTCATTTAACTGGGAGTTCTGCTCTTAACTATGCATTTCAAGAAAACTCTCAAAAAGATATGAAGAATCTTATTCCATTAGTCTTACTATTTACGCTGTTATTTTTAGCTTTGAGCCTGCGAAGTGTATTAGGGGTCTTGTTACCATTTTTAGTCATATTTTTGACTATCTTTGCAACTTTAGGAGCAGCTGGGTTATTTGGAATCACCATAAATGTTATGACCTCTATTGTTCCACAATTTATGATTGCCCTATCAATAGCTGTGGCTGTTCATTTACTTGCGTCCTATTATCAGTTTTTAAGAAAAGGTATTGAAAAGCTAGAAGCTTTAAGGTTGGCTATTGATAAAAATATCCTACCAACCCTTTTAACTACCATTTCCACAGCAATTGGCTTTATTAGTTTCTCAACGTCTGGATTGCCACCAATAGGTATGATGGGTAGACTGGCTGCAATTGGAACTGTATTGGCATGGTTTATAAGTTTCTTTGTTTTAATACCGCTTTTAGTTTTGCTCCCAGTCAGAGTCAAAAAATCAACTAAAAAGAATAATAAGTCGGATCAACTAGATACAGAAGCACTGAAGCCCTCAGAGTTTTCTTATAAAATGGCTCACCTTGTAGATAAATTTAAGTTTCCAATTATTATTGTCTTCTCAAGCTTAGCCTTGTTGTCTATTTTTTCTATTCCAAAAATACCTGTTAGCTCAGATCCCTTTAAATACTTTGACCCCAAGACTGAGATTTCAAAGGGTAATTTATTTGTAGAAGAAAATGTGGGTGGCTCTGTTGCAATAGAAATATCTATAGATAGTGGCAAGCCTGATGGAATTAAAAACCCGGCGTTTTTAAAGCAAGTCGAAGACTTTGATAGGTGGTTGTTGTCGGATAAACGAATTACTAAAACAGTCTCTGTTATAGATATCTTAAAACAAATGAATAAAACTCTTCAAGGTGGAAAAGAGGAGGCCTATGTTCTACCTCAAACTCAACCAGAAATCGCACAACAGCTTTTTCTTTATACCATGAACTTACCTCAAGGGATGGATTTAAATAATAGAATGTCTTTAGATAATTCAGCTATGAGACTAACAGCCTTTACTTATGAGCATGAGTCTAATGCATTTATTGCTATTCGTGATCTTATTGAGAAAGTTTCGCTAGAAAAATTTAATCTGAAAGCAGAGGTAACCGGTAAAGTGCCTCTTTATCAAAGTACGAATGAAATGGTAGTCACTTCATTTAAGAAAAGCTTATCATTAGCAATTTTCTTAGTCGCATTGCTTATGATTATTGGATTGAAGTCAGTACCATTAGGTTTGTTTTCAATGATACCAAATGCATTCCCACTGGTTATGGGAGCTGGCTATTTGTTTGCACTTGGTAAAAATTTAGATATTGGAACGGTGGTAGTAGGCTCTGTTTGTTTGGGGATTGCAGTAGATGATACGATTCATTTTCTGACAAACTATCGAAAGAATAGAAATGATGGCTTATCTTCTGTGGATGCTTTGGCTAAAATTTACTCCTTTACAGCACCAGCACTTATTACAACAACCATTGTACTCGTGGCCTCTTTTTCTACCTTTATTGCCGCGCAGTTTATTCCCAATAGGAATTTTGGTATTTTGGTCTCTTTGATTTTATGTACAGCACTGATTGCAGATTTAATATTTTTACCGGCATTGTTGTTCTTAAAGAAAGACAAACCTTCAGGAGATGTGAAGGTTTGAATACTGAGATATGAAACTGAATATTTTAATTACCAAACTTGTGAACTTGCATCAGGGCTTAAATCAGCACCATTTCCTGAGAAGTTCACTGACTGAGAATTCCGGATGGAGCTACCTAAAGTGAGTTGAACCCCATGAGTAGCACAATTGGTAACATTTCTACCTGCATTAGTACCAAGGCCGCCAACTCTTAATTCAGAAGCTTCGGCTATATAGACGCCTCTGGTTCCAGTACCTGCTGAGCAATCGACATCTATATTAGCACTTATTCTTGCTGTACTTGCTTGGGCAACCATAATGCCGTTATTAGAAAAGTTTCTAACTTTGATACTACCAAGTGAGATATGAGAGTTATTTAAGGCTTCAACACCATTGTCAGAAGCCTCAATGTCTATTCCAAAACCAGCATTTCTACCTTCAAAAGTACCGTTTACAATTCGGATTCCATTTTCAACATTTGTGATTGTACTTAGGCCTGAAGCGGAGTAACTATTTGCCATTCCAATTTTACCATAAACAATCTCTAGACCATTGGACCCTGAGCCATATCCTGTAATATTAAACCCAGGTGCAACTTTTTGAATTGTACCACCATCGACAACCCTTAGGCCCCACCTACAAGCTATTGAAGTATAATCTACAACTAGTTTTACTTTTGAAGTTCCTCCAACTGATATTCCACCGGTTGTTG
>CALGNA010000183.1 GCA_937958795.1 uncultured Bdellovibrionales bacterium
GAAACTGCAGCCAAAGGTATTTTATCTTACATAAACAAAGATAATAAATTGATTGAGTTTGATGTGGAGGTCTCCCCTAGAGGCGGAGGGAGGCTCCGTTGGTGTGAGTTCAAGCCAATTAAAATTAAGCTCCCAGCAAAATTAAAAGATGAGGCTGGTAATACGATTAAGGATTATAAAAAAGGAACTCTTTTTCATCACTCCAAGCGAAGTCTTAGAATGGTTACTCACTGTACGCCTAATAAATTTAAAAACCCTAATATCAGTGATTCATTTATGGTTTTAACGGAGTACTTGTTCTACCAAATAGCAAAAGCATCTGGACTCCCCTATCTTGAAACTAAATTATCAACATTTGATTATATTAATGAAGAAAGTAATCTGGTTGTTAACTCAGGGTATGGAATTATTCTTGAAAACTCGAAAGATGCAGCTCAAAGGTATGACTTGAAGGAGTTTCGTGAAGACGACCCATGGGGGCGTGGAGTTGAGCAATGGTTTCCCAGTGATGGACGAACAAAGAGTGAAGCTAGAATTATTTTTCAATTAATGACTCAGCTACTTTTAGCAGATGATGATCGGGGCTGGAATAAGAAAACAAATACCTATATTCTTGCAGACCCATCTGGAACAGAAGCAGCTTTAGTGCACCCTATAGTACAGATTCACTATGATTTTATTCGAAACCCAAGGGTTTATCCGTACGGAACGACAGACACGTATAACGAGAGGAAACCACGAAATCATAAAGCCTGCTGGTTTAAAGATTTTGCAAAGAAAAATAATAACTCAGAAGATATAGTGATGCGGTATGCTCGTGTTCTTCACGCTAACTCTGATAAAATTCTAGCTACAGTGGAAAATATAACTTGGGATCAAAAAGATTGGGGTACGCAAGTATTGAATGCAGATAGGACTGGGTATGAAAATTATGTTAAGTTTCAAGATTCACCTCAGGTAGCACGAACTAGGCAGTGGCTTGAAGAGTATACTAGAGATTTAGAAGCTTATCTTAGTGGCAATCAGGTATGTGATGTTTCTCCGTAATTATGGTTGATATTTAAGTACTTCATAGGAGTTCTGTTGGAGGCCTGTGTAGGCAGGTTGTTGCGGCTCTTTATATTTCTCAAGCCTTAATGCCTTGGTCCTGATGGCAACTTTTAAGGATAGAGCCTATTCGGTACCTAAATTAATTACAGATATGAAAAAAGTACAAAATTTGACCTATTTTATACAAGTAGGCTTAAAATCATGAGAATGCTTAGATGTTGAATATTTAAGTTATTTTAAGGCTCTAATGACCTAAGGGTGAATCATGGTACGTACTTTTTTTTCTAAAATAGCAACTTTGGCAGTCTGTTTCTTTCTTAGTGTATCAGCATTTGGTCAAGTCACAACAAGCTTTACGACAGGAACGGGCTGGACTTTTTCACCAGCAGGTAGCACCACTACGCGTTTGCCTCAAGCACCAAAGGGCTCAGGACCTGCTGCTGCAGCTATTATTATACTTGATTCATTTGTGGCTTTTATAGTTCATTGTCATCAAACATGTCCTGGGCCTGGGCCAACCAGTTCTGAAATCAACGAAGCTATCCACAGTATTTTAAACCAGCAAAATATAGATAGCAATTCAGCCTGGGACGCCTATGTACTCAGTCAAAATTTGCATGGTACTCATGATTTAGTTCAAAGCCAGAAGTCTTATAATTTTGAAGGAACGGGTTATCGAGTTCAAACTTTTCAATTGGAAGGGTCGGTAACTCAAGAGGAGTTACATGACTTTATTGATAGTGTATATATGTTAAAATCTGTAACGAGATCACCGGGTTTCGCAAATGTATGGATTAATATAGAAAGTAACTGCAATGGAATGCCTGGTTCTAAATCTGGGTTCAGTGCACTAGAGGATTTTATAAAGAAGTGTACAGGTGAATATGAGCCTAAGACAGACAATGAAGAGTTTGTTTTAAATAAAATTAAGGATCTAGGAAATCAAATGATTCGAGGTTCAAAATCTGTAGCAGAAAGGAACCGAGCTTTAGCTTTGAGGGCTAAGTTCATTAGTTTTCTTAAGAACCCTAGTCTGTATATGTGATTTTTTTAAGATATTTAATGAATTTGATATTTATAAGTGACAAGTGTTTAGACACCGTGAAGTCGTTACAATTCACACCATCAATTTCTATTTTTTTGATAGAATCTGAATATGAAAAACACACTTAGTAAGCTCGTAAAATTCTCCATTTGTGTATCTCTTATTTTTTTTATAAGTGAGAAATCTGATGCTCAAGTTGGCGAAACAATCGCATCATGCTTAGCTTTTCCTATTGCATGCGCAGCTGTATTTACAGTTACTGGTGTTACACTCATTATAGTGTCTCCCCCTGGGCAAAAAGCTATTGCTTCCCTCGTTTACCAAACGGAGGATCAAATTAACCGACTCAGAAATGCTGGTGTGACTGTTACTCCCTGGAGAAGCTCAGAAACCGTATATTTATCTCAGGCTTCTGATGAAGATGCCGCTGGACAGCTTGCTGAAGAAATAGCAGAACTGGGCGGTTATCTTGATGAGTTGTCAGACTTAGACCTAGATAGAGATCTCGAACCACATACTGAAACTGATCTTCACGATTTAGCTGAAAGAGGGGTAATACCCGAAGAAGGCCTTCTTGAGATTGAAACAAGAGGTGATCTTGAAGTTTATCTAAAAAATGAAATAGTCGCAAAGTCCATGGCTCTTAGGAGATTAGACCCTGATATTCTCATTGATGATGAAGTAGTTACAAAGCTCATTGATAGAGGCCTAGCTTATGATGAATTAACAGATGATCCAGCAGTTGAAACCTTCTTAGATCTTTTGAAAGAGATAGAGTCAGGCTGGTAATTTACTGAAAAACTTGATCTTGTTGTATTTTGTGCTAAATCTTTGAAAAAAAAGGCTCTCTCGTCCATATGAAGTACTTTAATGTAACACTCTATTTATTTGTAATGCTTGGCTTTTTAGCTGTTACACCTCAAAAATCACAAGCCCAACTAATAGAAACCGCCACATGTTTTAGCCTGCCTGTGGCATGTGCTGTGATTGTTGTAGGCGTTGGGGCTGGGGCGGGCGTCATATATATACTATCTCCTGAAGGCCAAGAGTCTATTGATAGACTCTCTTATAGGGCACAGGATGGATGGGATCACATCAGAACAACTACTTCTGGGGTTAATATCTTTAGATGGAATATGGGTAGGTCCTATTCGCATGTTTCTGACAATGCAGATGCTGGCTTTGAACAAGGTGAATCAATTGGAAAAAACCTAGGAAAACACTCTGAAGAGACTGGCGAAGAGTACCCCTATATTGAAGATTTAATTGGAAGACAGGGTGATTTAATGGACCTTAGAGATGCACTGGAATCTGAAGAAACGGATGTTCTCTCTGACAACGTAAAAAATATTGTTAAAGAATTAGTAGAGGATTTAACTTTAGATGCTGAAGCAAATAATGCCACTACCATAGATGAGTTATTGGAATATATTGAAGTTGCAGAAATTAATTTACTGGATGACCTTATTGAAGACTTGATTAGTGAGGGCTTTTTACTCTTGCCTGAATTAATGATTGTTTCTCCCTCTGGCAATATGTACGACCCTAATACCTTAGAGCAAGAAGAGCTAGATGGTTTAGCTACGGATTTCATTGATGCAGCCGAAAGACTGCCTCCAGGTAATTTTTTACGACAGTATTTTGAGGACAGAGGTCGAGAGCTAATACAAAGAGGCGCGAAGATAGATTAGTAATAAGAATAATGTATTAAAATGAGACACTCTTTTCCCTGAAACCCCATATCATATAATTATGTAAATAATAAATTGTACCGATATGGAACTATGACTTCAATTAGAATATTTATAGTAGTTACAGTGGGGCTTGTTTTATCTGCCACCTTTATAAACTGCAGTGAGCTTAATCCTTCTGAATATTCAGCTATAATAAATAGTGAAAGCCCTGGTGGGGAGACCGCCCCATCCCCAACTCCAGTTACTCCTCCGGTACCCCCTACTCCAAATCCAGTTTTAAACTGCAATAATCCTGCTGAGGCTAATAATCCTTTATGTCAAAAAGCGGCTAAAGTTATTAGTACAATTACAGTGGATGGCGATTATGAAATTTACTGGGACTGGGAAAAGCATCATGATAAATCTGCTCCTATACTAAGAGCATCTGAACATGTTTCATTTAATTCAAATACTATTGATGGCCCACCTCGTTTTTTTAAAGATAATTCAGGTGAGCGTTTTGCAATTATGCCTATGAGTGTAAATTACCGTGTTCCCATTAATACTCAAGGCTACCCAGCTCGAGCTTTAGCTTCTACTGATATTGTATTTAACTCTTCCATAACTCAACGATCTCCAAGTGGACAGTATTATCATAGGGCATATGAAGATGGGGTTTGGCTTTCTGGTAGCTGCTCTGAAGCAGACTATGATAATCAAATTTGGATCTTTGGATTGTGGTCAGCTAACGGTATAAACTTTGATGCTCTAGCACACCAAGAGTTTTACCCTAAGACCTGCCCAGAGGGAACAACGCATGCGTGGGTCAACTCTGTGATTCATCTATCTTCCTCTGACGGAGGCGATTCTTTTAGGCCTAAGCCATACACTCCTTATAATGAAACTGGTCAGTCTAACTCAAATAGACTTGTCTTGATACCAAAGCCCTCTGGTTTAGTTGATCAAGACAACATGTTTACATATGGCTTTTATCACCCATCAAATATTGTTCAAGAGGATGATTATTACTACTCTATCGTTATGATTAATATGCTTACGGGCGAATTAAAAACAAACCAGCAAGACCCTTCAAAAAAAGAGAGTTTAGTTAATGGCGGGTTTGCAATGATCCGAACCCAAGATACCTCTGTGCCAGGAGGATGGGCAATATATACAGACACTGGGTGGCAAACAATGAACGCAAACAGTTATATAGGCATGGGTGGTGCTATCAATCCAAAGATCTTTCTTGAGCACCCATCTAACAGCCCCTATTCAAACTACCCTAGTGGCGGACAGAACATGACCTATAGTCTTGTCCAACATACAGAGACAAAGGAGTGGCTTGCCTTTGGTTACTCCAACCAAGGTGGCACGACAGTTCAGTATTCTTTAACGCAATCTTTAAGTCAGCCCAACTGGGGTGATATAACGCCCGTTCTAGGAGTACCCGCAATTCCTGCTATCGGATACCCTTCTATTTCAAGTGAGGTCTCAGATGGATTTGTTTATCAGTTTATTGATAATGAGCCTTACTTATATTTCGTAGCTCAAAACAAAGATACAGTCAGAGAAGGCTCTATGCTTTATAATTTAATCCAATCTGGAAAGCTTAAACAAAAGCCTGGTGTTGATTATGAAGTGAGTGATGACATTATAAGCCGGAGTGTATGGCGGGTTAAGCTTAAGGTTGAGACCAAAGAGATTAAATCAAATGAGTCTTAGGTAATCCACATGAGATTTGTAAAGAGTGATCAGGCTGTTATCTATAGCATCTATTAATAATTTTTTCCTATGTTTGGATCAAAGAGACTTTACTCTTTATCAAACTGTACCGATATGATGCTATGAGAAAAATCGTTCGTTATATCATAATATGTACTATATCTTTGGTCTTCATTTTTATGTTTATGAATTGTGGAGAGTTAGAGTCTATTTCCTCTTCTGAGCTCAGCAGTATTGTTCCAAGCTCTTCGGATACAATAGACCAATCGGCATCGCATGAAGTAGCTCCTATACCTATTGCAGATCTAATGTGTCCGATTCAAACTCTAAACCCTAGTCTAAAATCGACCCCTTCATTTAACTCTAAAAAGAAAATAAGCAGTATTTCATTAAACGGAAGTATTGAAATTTATTGGGACTGGGAAGTGCTTCGTGACAAGGGAGCTCCTGATTTAAAGTTGAATAAAAACTTAGCTTTTAATTCAAATAGTATAGATGGACCTCCTAGGTTTTACAAAACAGAATATGGTGAAAAATTTGCCATTTTACCCATGAGTATTTCTTATCGTTCACCAATTGGCGCTAATGATCTCCCATCACGAGCCTTAACTTCATCAGATATTGTTTTTGATTCTTCGAAAACGAGTCAGGCTACTAATGGTAAGTACAACCATAAGGGCCATGGAAGTGGGTGGTTTTCAGGTAATTGCTCAGAGGCAGATTATGATAATCAAATGTGGATTTATGGTTTATGGTCAAGCGATGGTGTTAAGTTTGATGCTTTAGCTCATCATGAATTTTATCCTAAAACTTGTCCAACAGCCACAACAAGTGCTTGGGTCAATTCAATACATCATTTAACATCGACTGATAGTGGAGCTACATTTAGTCCTAAGCCTTATGTTCCCTATTATGAAACAGGAAAATCTAATTCTGATAGATTGGTTATTATCCCTAAGCCCTCTGGTTATGTAAACCAAGAGCCTTTATATAATTTTGGTTTTTATCATCCATCAAATATAGTTAAAGAAGGTGAATTTTATTATGCGATTGTAATGATAAATATGCTTACTGGTCGTATCAAAACAAATGGCACCAAAAAAGAAGCTTTAGTAAACGGTGGCTTTGCTATGATTAGAACAAAGAATACTTCAGTCCCAGGTGGTTGGGATATATATAGTAACCGAGGTTGGCATAAGATGTCTGCGGGAGGCTACATCGGGATGGGTGGTTATATAACGCCTAAGATTTTTTTAGAGCACAAATCGAACAGTCCTTATTCTGACTACCCGGCTGGTGGTCAAAATATGACTTATAGCTTGGTTCAGCATCAAGAGACAGGTCAGTGGGTTGCGTTTGGTTACTCTAATCAAGGCGCTACAACAGTATCATATTCACTTACGGATTCATTACATACCCCGAAATGGGGAGCCATTACACCTGTGATAGGCGCACCCTCCATTCCCGCAATGGGGTATCCTAGTATAGCTAGTCAGGACTCACCAGGTTATGTATTTCAATTTATTGATAATGAGCCTTACCTCTATTTTATGGCGCCCAACAGAGAAGCTGAAGTACCTGGTACCTTGCTTAACTATGTCATTAAGTCTGGCTTATCTAAACAAAAGCCACATGTTGATTTTAAAATTAGTAACAACCTTGCAAGCCGTAGTATTTGGCGCGTAAAGCTTAAGGTAAAAACAAAATAAAGTTGTGTGTTTTTTGGATTTATTGACATAAGGCTTTTATTGCTTGTTTCATTTTTTATTCATCGTTCATCATTAAAGATATCACGACGTAATTTGGAATAAGTAAAATAATACATAAATTGATTAAAATGGGTGTCACTCAAATTAGATTGTTCGTCGTACAACAAATCACGAGTTTTTTGTCCGGCTTCATCGTTTTTGCATGATAAATTGAGGAATATAACGTATCGAGAATTCCGTTCATAGTACATATGAGAGTTCCTCATAAGGCTATATCTAGAAAAATTCTCAGCTAGAGCATGCAGTTGAAGTTTATCAAAGTAATCTTTTTCTATGATTTCTGTTGAACAAAATCTTTCATATATGCTTTCAGAAAAAGCCTGAAATTCAGATGTATAAAAGATATCACTATGCTCATAGGTGTCTTTCTTTATAAAATCTTTACTCTTTTTAAGTGCCTCCGTTAAACTTAAAAGCATTTGATTGTAATCAACATGATCTTGCATCAAGCCTAAAGTTTGCCATCTATATTTATCCGGTCTTTTGTCACCATAATAGTCATATATAGTTTCCTCAAAAGAACCTAGTAGTTGTTTGTTAGCATCTTTACAGGGCTGAATATCTGCAAGCTCGTTGTCTCTTGTATGGTATGTGAATTGTTGTACTAGAGTTTTTCCAATATTTTTCCTATTCCTATAGGATATGTTCTTTGTGCTATTCTTTATGTATTCAATTACATCTTCTTCGTAAGTTTGATTTTCCAGACTCAACGGAATAAGTAAATAATTCATTATAACACTCAAAGACAGGCTTTAATTTTTTAAAATCAGTGTTCAGTAATTTTATTTCATTTTTTAAATCTTTAAGAGAAGAAAAATATTCTCCAAAAGATGTGGTTGCAGTAAAATAAACCACTAAAGCTAAGCACAATAAATTCATCTTCATTAATCTTCCCCTTCCCAATTTTTGCCATACCGAATATCAATTTCATATATGCTGTCAATATTGAGGTAGTTGCTAAATCTATGTCGTAAAGGATACTCACGAATGGAATCATCAAGGACACAATCGTAACCGGTAATTTCAGAAATAAGCTCATCTGTTATTTCGTGAAAAAACTGACCGATGATCAGTTCACTTCTTTGTTGTTTTGTCATATCTTTCTCTGGATCTATGTACCCAAAGGAGTTTCCAAGAGAAATAAGATAGGTATTTAGAGTCGGATGTTTGGAGTATTTACAGTCATGACTTTCAAAGTAACACAGCTCACTATTAGACAAAGATTGGACTGCTTTTAGTTGATCTAAAAAATATCTGCTTTCTGGTCTATAAGAGCTATAATAGTATGTACTCTCAAGTACCCTGCTGTGACTTTCACGATTATAAATCATCACCCTATTTTCGTTCGTTTTGGGTTTTTTTCCATTTAATTCAAATCGTCTTTGGTAGATAAGACATTCGTTTGATGAGGTTTCAAATTTACAAAACCCAGTCTGATTAAGTAAATTTATTTCGATTTCATTTAATTTAGTAAATTTGTAATCAAAACCAGGTTGATTTTGTACTATTAGCTGATTTAAAGAAACTGAAGGTGCTATATAGGTGTTTTGAATTCTGCACTGTGATGTTGTAAAAGAGCAATTTGATGTATCAATTGATTCTAAGGCCTCTGTTAAACTTCTAAAACTACCAAAAGCCTCATCATTTATATATGTATTAAACTGTCTATTTAGGTCAAATCCAGATGCCGTTATACTGCAGATATTTTCTTGTGCATTTGCTGTTAAATTTTGTAAAAAAAGAATACTTGCAAAAGAGATTGTAGCATATAAGTGAGTTTTTATGTGGCTTAGTTTCATGCTCAGTGCTCCTTATCTTCGGGCAGGCTGTATTTGTTTAAGTAGTCTAGGTGATATAGTTTTAAGTTATTATAATCTTCTTGGTTCAAATTAAATGTGCAGTCTTGACCGATAACTTGTTTTAAAACTTTTAATAGGTTGTTTTTGTTGGCTGATTTTTGGAACTGTTTTAAGTCTTTAATTGAAAAGTAACCTAAGCTGCTTCCAATTCTGATTGCATACTTGTCTTTATGCCACACGCTTTCCTTGATTTTATTAATTTCACAGTTTGGTCCAAGGCCATTGGATCTATCAGGTAGATCGAAGGAGCAAAGCCCGATTTTCTCATACTGTTTTCCTAGCTTCCAATAATCTAAAAAGTTATAATGTTTATTGTCGTGGTCTATAAGTTTAGTTATCCAAACATCTCTATGGGGGTCATATTGTCCATTTTCAACAAATGCGTGGTTCATGACTTTTAAACTTGTCTGAGTTACAATACATTCTTTGTGCTCATCAATAAAGTGACAGTAGTTATAATCGCTATCATCGTTATCAAAGGACTGCACAGTTCTTACCGGGTCGATGAAGTTAAATCTTTGATCCCAGAGGTCTTCTCTTCCAATAACAGATATGTAGTGAGCATAGGGTCTTCCGGCAAAATCTATAAATCTTGGCTCTACAGTACAGTCATATGTTTTGATTTTACAGTCTTTATAAAAATTTGGATCTGCTTGTTTTAAGTTTAACAGTGTTGATTTTAGTTCTTCCATCGCATTGGATTTACTGTTGAGAACACCATTTACACTCATTCTATCAAGGGTTATTTGCTCTGTTAGCGAAATATTTTTGTTCCAAATAAAGACATCTAAAGAGCGAATCTGTGAACGTTGGGTTTCTTTTATATCCAAGAGACAGGAGTCTGAGTACGAAAGAGACGACGTGAATAAACAGAGCATAATGAGAAAAGACTTCACTAGTGATCTCCTTTGCTATCGTTTTCAAAAATAATTTGTGCTTTGAGGTTCAGACAAATTTGATACAATTTTTGAACACTGCCTTCTACTAATGGTGTGATCTTATCTGTGTAATAAGACCGAGTTGTATAGTCCTCTGGGTTTCGATCTTTTTTCATTACAAGCAATGGGACGACTTTATTATCAAAAAATTTATCTGCAGCTGTATACCAGACTCTTTTAAAGGATTGATCTAAAGCATATAAGACTTGAATGGTCTCTAAATAGGCTCGTTGAATAGGGCTAAACTCTTCTGTGTTTTCTAAGTAGCTAAAATAG
>CALGNA010000184.1 GCA_937958795.1 uncultured Bdellovibrionales bacterium
AACTCTTTCTGACTATAAAGCACAACTCAATGGAACTGTTCCTGATTGCCCTCTCCACTGGGGAGGCTATCTTATTAAACCCACTCAATTTGAATTCTGGCAAGAAGGCAAAAATCGATGGCACGATCGGATTCAATATAAACCATCAGACAATAATACTTGGGAACAGGTAAGACTTTACCCATAGTATGAGTTTATACTTAAACATGACAAAAAAAAGCCAAGTTTTACACTTGGCTTTTTTTTCGATATCAAATTAAAAACCTAAACTCTATCTACGAGCTGATTTCCTCTTAGATTTTGATTCAAGATCAAAGTAAAACTGCATTTGAGCTTTAAGAGATTTCTCTTTTAAACCTTTGTACATTTTAAACATTTTATCTTCTGGTACATCGTAAGTTTTAGCCATTTTAACCATCACTTCTAGTGGTGGCCAATGTAACCCACGCTCAATATTAGAAATAAACTGACCTGAAGTGTAACCTAAAAGCTCCGCAACTTCTGACTGTGTATAATCAGCTTTGATTCTTGAATTTTTTAAAAAATCGCCTAACTTTTCACAAAGTTCTCTTTCAACAGTCTTAAGTGTATTTTTTTTAGTTACTGATGCTTTTGCCATAATTCGTGTTTCCTTTACTATAAAGTTATAAATACGTTCTAATTATTAACATTTAGTTAAATATTCTAAATCATTTTTCTTTTCAAAATTTTCTAAACCCTTTTGGTAAACACTGTCAATATATTGATTTTATTTTAAATAAATGGGGGCATTTTGACAATTCCTGTCAACACTTGAAATTTAGTCCCACTAAAACGGTAAAAAAAAAGCCCCTCAATCTTCATTGAGAGGCAATCTAAATACGTAACAGCTATCTTAATCACTTAAAAGATTAAGCGCCCTTTTCTATCTCTAAAAGCTCAATTTCAAACGTCAAAACTGAACCAGGCTTAATATTGGGCGGAGCCCCTCTGTCGCCATAGGCAGTCTCTGACGGACAAGTCACTTTAGACTTACCACCAACCTTGATTTTTTGAACAGCCTCTCTCCAGCAAGGAATAACGCTATTAAGTGGTATCGTTGCTGGTTGCTTTCTCTGAACTGAACTATCAAACACAGTACCATCAACTAATGTTCCATGGTAATGAACTTTCACCTTATCTTCAGCAACAGGGTTTTTTCCAGTTCCTGGCTTAATATCTCTGATAATAATACCAGATTTAGTAACAGTAGCTCCTGGCTCCCCTTTCATTTTAGCTAAATAAGGCAGAGCTGCTTTTTTGATCTGTTCAGCAATAGCCTTAGATTTAGACTGAAGAAAAGCTGAGATCTTTTTAGTTTGCTCTTTTACATCAATCTTAGGGTCCGTCTTAGCTATCCCATCCTTTAAACCAGATACAAGAGCTGCTATTTCGCCAGCGCTTAGGTTTAAATCAGCAAAAGAGGTTGGAACATATCGACCACTCGAAATGGCATTACCCATTGCGTATAAAGTCTTTTGATCTTCACCCTCTAAAGTCACAGCTTTCTCGCTCGTACAGCTTGAAAGAGCAAATATCGCTAAAGTCGAAACTATAGCTAACTTAAAAAAATTCATAAAATGGCCTCCATTAAATTATGCATTATGATATATGAATCTCAAACAGGTTAGCGTGACTCCCCTAAAGGTGAAATGACTATGTCTAAAATAAACACAGCGCGAAATAAATCTAAACCTTTGGCCCATTCGGGACTTTATTGGCTTTTTCTACTATGGACCTGTTTTTTGGTAGCTTGGGGAGCTTTTGTTAGAGCATCTGGCTCTGGAGATGGTTGTGGAACACATTGGCCGCTATGCCACGAAAAATGGGCTGATTTAACTTGGCCCCTCCAAACTTGGATTGAATATATACACAGAGTGACTTCTGGTCTCTATGGATTTCTTATTCTAGGCTTACTTGTCTTCTGCATTACAAAGTCTATCCAAAAAAAACTCAGCTCCAAAGACCTTTTGCTCTGTGTGGGAGTTTTTTTTCTGACACTACTTGAAGCTCTCATTGGAGCCTTTTTAGTAAAAAAGGGCTATGTAGCAGATGATACCTCTCCTATCAGAGCCATTATTGTAGGTTTTCACCTTTTAAACACTTTGATACTGCTCTTTTTCCTTACTGGCCTAAGAGGCCATGACAAAGATAGAACCCCCTTGTTTTATGCTTCAAAACCTCACTTTTACTTTCTTTTCCTCTTCTTTTTTCTCATAAGTGTTTTTGGCAGCTGGGCTTCCTTGGCTCATGAGTTTTACCCACAGTTCTCAGGAAGTTTTGCTGGTATTTTAGCTGATTTTAATGCCTCAAGCCCACTCCTAGTAAAACTAAGAATCGGACATCCAATACTCGCCCTAGCCTTTGCACTTTTTCTTTTTAACTCACAAAAAATTCATTCTAAAACTCTGGCTTTTGGTTTTTTATTTTTACAAATTATCTTTGGGTTTTTAAACTTAAGCTTTCCTGGCAACTGGCCACTTCAAATTGGTCATATTCTCTTTTATCTCGCTATTTGGATCAGCCTCTGTCATAGCTTTTGGCATTACTCAGCTCAGGATTCATTTAGGACAGATTAACTCACTTTGTCTTAGCAAGAGCATTCCCTACAACTCCAACAAAAATAGCCAACAGCCCTAAATACACAATAGGATTAAATGTTTCATGAAATAAAGTGAGACTTAAAAAAAGACTCATTGGGATACCCAAATAATTTAAAACTGCTAACTTATGAACAGGGGCCAACTTATAAGCATAGGTCATACAGACCTGAGCAATAAATGTACCCACTCCATTTATTATCAACCAAAAAAGCTCTTTCTGACTTGGGTAAACGCCAAACAGAGCGATTGGAATTATACTGATTAATAAAGTTATAAATGGAAAGTAAAAAACTATAACAAGAGGATGGTTCCACTTTGCTGCCATTCGAACCAATGCATAAGCCCAACCAGACAATGAAGCAGCCCCTATTCCTACAATAAAAGCCATTAACGAGATTTGTGGATCAAAACCCTTAACTAGGACGGCTCCTAAAAAAGCTAAAAACATAAAAACCCACTGCAAGCCTTTTGCCTTTTCAGCCATCAAAAAACTAGCAAACAAAACTGAAAACAAGGGTGCCAAATAATGTATCCCCATTGCTGAAACAAAGGGCATAATCTGTAAGGTCCAATAAAATCCGTATAGCGCAATTGTTCCTGCTACACCCCTTAAAATGAGCAAGTGTCTTTTCTTACCCCATAAAGATAAACCCAATGTCTTTATCCATAAAACAGATAAAGGCACCGCAACCAAAGCTCTAAAAAAAGCTACCTCAAAAGCTGGGATATCAGGAACTAGCTTTAACGTCGAATGGCCCAACACAAACAGTGCTGCAGATAAAAGCATTAGGATTTGAGGCAGGGCTTTAATCATAGTTTTATAATTATCATCTTTTAGATTGAGCTCAAAAATTAAAGCGGAGGATCTATTGGTTCTTTGGGGGTCTTAACTGGTTCTTTTTCTTTTATAGTGATTCCCGAGTCAGCTGCTATCGCAAGCTTTTCATCTTTTCCTGCTTCATCTTCGTCTGTTACCACAAAGTAAGCGATAAAATAAAACAACAATACAAAACCAATTGATAAAACTAAAGTTATTAAAGCAAGCCACCTAAACAGTGCTAAATCTATACTTAGTTTTTTAGAAATCCTATAACAAACACCTAGTATTTTGGGCTGATTGTACTCTGCAACTTCATCAATATACGGTGCAGCTATGACACCTAGAAAATAAAACCAAATACCAAATCCAAAAAATAAAACACTTGCTACCCAAAGAAGTCTAATAATCCAAGCATCAACCTCTAGTAAACGGGCCAGTCCTGCACAAACACCACAGACGGACTTTCCTTTTTTAACACGGTAAAATCTTCTTTCTTTTTTTAACTCCATACCAACTCCCAGATGAAACCATTAAGCTATCTCTCAGAATTGATAAAAACAAGCTGATCGGCAAACTTAGAGGCCCTCTCTTGATCATGAGTAATCCACACAAAGCACTTTTTTTCTTTTTTAATAAACTGAGTCATTTCAGCACAAATTAAATCTCTAAGATCTTTATCTAAATGAGCAAATGGTTCATCACAAACTAAAACTTTAGATTTGGAAATCATGCCTCGCAAAAGTGCTGCTCTCATTTTCTGACCACCTGAAACATCCAATGTCTTTTTATTTAAGATGTCAGCTATTTTAAACTTTTCGCTCCACGTCTTAATAAACTCTTCAGAATCTTTTCTTTTATTTTTTAAAATTAAAATATTCTCCAAAAGACTTAAGTGAGGAAAAAATGCAACATCATGAAAAACCACAGATAAAGATCTTTGCTTAGGCTTCATACTGACTGTCTTTGAATACCAAAGCTCATCACAAAACGAGATCTCTCCCTTGCTAGGTTTTTCCAAACCAGAAATAAGCTTCATGACAGTACTTTTACCGCAACCACTCTCACCCAAAAGGGCCGTACATTCGCCCATTTTACAAGACAAAGATAATCCATCAAATAACAGATTCTCTTGCTGTTTGTATTTAAAATTTATATCTTTGAGCACTAAACTCATGAGCTCTCACCTTTTCTCATTGGAGTTTTAAATAAAAAACACCCTAACAGTGCAAATAAAAATAAGAACAAGGCAGGAACAACAGCCTGTTCTCTTTGAGACTCTAGCAAACTATTAAAAATAGATAAAGACAAAGGCTCAAACCCAGTTGGGTGCAAAATCAATGTTATGGGCAGCTCTTTACCAACCTCTAAAAAGATTAAAAAGAACAAGACACCCATAACTTTAGAATAAAATGGAATATATATTTTAATCAGCTTTTTTGAAAATTGAATCTCTTCAAGACTACAAAAACTCCTTAAGCCCGGAGACCAAAACTCATTTTTAGATCTTTCCCAAAACCTTTCTGCTAGCCTAAAAAACTTAAGAGCTAAAAAGAGAGAACAAACAACAAAAACCAAAAGCTTCCAGTTCATGACATCTGAAAAAAGATAAAAACCTAAAAAACCCAATACGAGAGACGGGATAAAGTACAATGAGCTCATAATACTCTTAAGAACTAAGCTCTTTATAACAGATACAAAAAGTAACACTATAAAAGCTACACTAAGTGCTAATACCAATGTTTGAAAAAATGAACTGACCCCTTTTAGCCATATCTCAGGCTTTAGCGGAACATTCCAAATTAAAACCAAAAAAGGGATCACGACGGATACACCTACCCAAGAAACAAGTATCACACGAGCAAAAAAGCTACCCTTATGAAAAGCTTCTCTTTCGTCTCCTACAGCTTTAGAATCAAAACATAGTGACAAAACTTTTTCCAATAAATAGAGACAAAACCCAAGACCTAGCAAATGAACAACTGTTACAAAGTACGTACTGTTGGTATAGTAAGAACTCCATTCTGTGTATAACTTTACCGAAAAAGTTTCCCAACCCATTAAGGCAGGGCCACCAACTGAACCTAAAACTTCTGCTAAAACAAAAATCAAGCCCGTAATAACCCAAGGTCCGTTTTTTCTTAAACTGTACATAAACTTCTGACTTAAACTTATATGATGTATTTTCATCCAATCCGTAATAGATGCTGACTCTTTAGATAACGGAATAATAAGACTTAAAAAAATGTAGGGTGCAAAATTGAGACTCATTAATAAGCTTAAAGGCCAAAAACCTCTTAAATCTGATTTCAACATATCAAAAGCTTCAAAGTAGGTTAAAACGTAAAACTCTAGCGGCAAACATAAAGGGGCAATTAACAAGGGAACTAAAAATACTCTCGTTGCTTTACTAAATGACAAGCAAGTATAGGTTAAAAACAAACCTAAAATGAGGCTCAATATGCCCACCACAGTCATTAATAATAAAGTATTAGAGTAAAGCTCTAACACATTACTTATATCCACTTTTTTCAATAAGACTCAGTGCTTTTGACCAATTTTCTGGCCATAACTTTAAGTCCGCCTCTGAGACTTTAAAATCTCCCCACTCTTGAACAATCTCATGAGGCTCCAGTGTTTTTAATATGGGGTACTCAAAAGCATCAACAGCGTAAGACTGCTGTCCTTCATCACCCAATAACCAAGTGACAAATTTTTGAGCCTCTTCCTTATTCTTAGAGTTTTTAAGTAAACCAATTCCAGATACATTCACATGCACTCCACCAAGGAGTTTTGGAAAAACAACTTTAACATGCGAAACTTCTTCTTTTGCTTTTATCAAACGACCTAAATAATAGGTGTTTGCTATACCAACCGTGCAAACACCCTTTGCAACAGCTCTAATGACGTCTCTATCACTTGAGTACACAGGTTGTTCTAAGTTCTGAACCCAAGCTTTTAAAATCTCCAAAGCCTTAGCTTCTCCCTGCTCTTCTATTAAAGCAGCCACTAAAGCTTGGTTATAAACCTTTGCTGAGGTCCTTAGGCAAAGCTCTCCCTTAAAATTACCAAAAGCTAAGTCAGCATACTCTATATCTGTTACTTTTATTTTCTCAATAGACTTTTCATTGTAAAACAATGCTCTAGCTCTTAAGGACAAAGGCACCCAAGCAAATTTTGCCTTGCTAAACGGGCTCTTAAAATCATCAGGCAGATAATCCAACGGACTTAGTACGTTCTCTTTTTCCGCCATCATCAAGGTATTAGCATCTACGGAAATCAATAAATCTGCATTGGACTTCTTTTGAGCAAGCAGTTGTCGGAGTAGAGAAGGCCCTTTATCCGTCCTAACCTCAAACTTAACTCCCGTTAAGTCCGTATACTTTTTAAGAACAGGGTCTAATAGAGCTGAGTTTCTAGCTGAATAGAGAGTCAGTTTATTATCTGTCGTTTTGTTCTTTTTAGAACACCCCGAAAGTCCCAGTAGCATCACACACAATGAAATCCTCAAAAACATAAAAACCCTCCACAATAAGACCTTAAAAGACCAAAATCAGGGTCTAATGGCAATAATTCACGCCTAAAGTGTCTTTATGAAAACGCATTGAGAGTAGTCTTTGTTTAAATGACCTCTATTCTAATCTAAGCTCTTAATACCTTTCACTTGTCACAAACAAGAGGTTCATGTGGAAATAAGTCTAATGATATAGAGATTTTGGCTTTACGGGTTTATGAATTTTTAAATAATTTCTAGTTTATAGTTTCTGCAGATCCTTCGAGTAGCTCTCTAACAGAGTTTAAACTCTCTAAGCTTTGCTTCATTGGAACAAGCTCATTCTCGAGACCAAAACCCAATTTAAAAATTTCACGTACACTAGGTCTATCTGAAGACGATAGACTACTTGCAAATGGAAGGCTTTGCTCAAGTCCTTGCGAAATAGTAAAATAATTATTTTTTGCTCTCTCCGGTAGGATCTGTAATCTTAAACTCTCACAGTCTTCACCCATAATTATTTCATTTATATAGGCTGCAATCACTGTATGTATACCTTGATCAATATCACCATCCAAAGATCCATAACCACAGGCAAGTGAACCTAAATTAAAAAAACTGGCAACGACATCCATCTGAAGCTGAAGTCTCATTCTTTCACATGATATAAAACCTCGTATATTTTTTTTAATTGGGCTCACAAGATCTTGCCCTATCATTACATCAACACTTACAAAATCAAACAATGCAATTTTGTCTAACTGTGGTCGACACTGAGTTACTTTATAGGTACCTAAATCAGAAATATATGAGTCAGTACTTAATGGATTGTAAAAGTGAGTGCTAAGCTCTAAGATCACTTCTGATAAAGTACTATTTAGTAAAATGAGTGCTTCTACATCAGCAGTTATCAAGAAATAATTATCGTCTTCTGTCGCTTCAAGAACACTCTCAACTCGTTCTTTCATTTGATCTGTTAAATTTAAAAAATGGATCCACTGCTCCTCAATAGACAGTTCATTTATAGTTTGAGCATCCGGTCTAAGTTCAATAGTATCTATCTCTTGAATTTTTGGTGTTTCTTGAGAATATGCACTGTTTAAGAAGAGGCTGCTTAAAAAAATACAACTAAATAGCACACTTGATAGTAATATTGTTGTTTTAGTGATTAAAGGCTTCATTCAAACTCCTGAGTATAAGTTTTTCTATAGATATTTTTAATAGAGGTATTTAATACCTTATCATAAGCCGTAAACCTCAAACTTTGAAAATTTTACTCAAATATTAAAAAAGCCCAGATGTAACAACACCTAGGCTTTTGTTTTAATAGATTTTTATATACACATATCCACTAAACTTAAGAAATCACCCTATTTTCCTGACCTGTTCTTTCAAAGTCAGTGGACCACTTTTTATATCCAGCTTCATCAAAATCATCAACCTGAATAGCCTTCCACCTGAGCTCAATTGATTTTTTTAAAGTATCGAACTCTTCTTGAGTGATCAGCTTTTTTTCAAGAGCTTCATTTGCTGCAATTTCAAAAGAAGCCTTTTTAATGGACTTCTTGCGCATCAAAGATTTTAGCTTCTTAGTAATTGGAGCAGCTTCTAAAGTCGCAAGATATGCATCCTCTAGTTCTTTCATAGGCTCTTTGTCAGTTTTTGGAATAAAGATGCCTTCACATAGGCGCTCTCTCAGCTCATCACCGTTGATCCAAGGCTTAACAACCTGCTTGGTTCTTTTATCAGATGGCGGAAAACCTATTGGGTTAAAACGCATTATTGGCAACCAAAGTCTTTTGAAGATAAAGCCCATGACTGGAACATCAAAATTTTGTAAAATTCCTTCAAAAGCTTTTTGCATTTCGTAAAAAGCTTTTTCCATTGAATACTGCACAAGAGGAAGATCTGATTTTTTACTTCCTTCAGCTTCGTATTTTCTTAAGATAGCTGTTCCTAAATACATCCAAGATAAAACATCTGCAAAACGACCCGTTAGTTGTTCTTTAAATTTTAAAGATCCACCTAAACCACCCATTGCCATATCACTTAAAAATGCAAACTGAGCTGAAGCCCAAGATAACTTTTGATAACAACGTCGCGTTTCACCCATTGGAGCTGCAAGACTTAATCGCCCTCTAGATAAACTCAGCAGAGCCGTTCGTATTTTGTTGCGAACAATATGACCCATATGGCCCCAAAAGTACTTATCAAAATCTTTTAGATTGTTCTCTTCTGCAGCTTTAACTTCTTTATAAGCATAGGGGTGAGCTCTTAAAGCACCCTGACCAAAAATCATCAGCGTACGAGTCAAAATATTGGCGCCTTCTACTGTAATACTAATGGGCAAACTCATATAAGGATGAGCTAAAAAGTTTTTAGGGCCTCTTGAAATAGCTGCACCACCAACAATATCCATGCCATCATTTACAGACTCTCTTAAAAGCTCTGTTGTTTGATATTTTGCAATCGCTGTAACAACAGGAGGTACAATCCCTCTATCAATGGCTCCACATGTAAAACTTCTACAAGCTTCAAGTATATAACTATTTGCAAAAACGCGAGCCATAGCTTCTTGAACACCTTCAAACTTACCAATCGACATGCCAAACTGATGTCTTACAACAGAGTGTGCAGAAATAACTCGAGATGTAACTTTAGCTCCACCAGCACTTTGACTTGGCAACGAAATACCTCTTCCTGCTCCAAGACAATCCATGAGCATATGCCAGCCTTTACCAATACCACTCTCTCCACCAACAACAGCCTTTTCAACTTCAATCACCACATCATGACCTTGGGTAGGACAGTTATAAAAAGGAACAGCTAATGGATCATGCCTGCGCCCAATAACAACACCAGGCAAATTTGAAGGAATGAGAGCACAGGTAATTCCTAAATCCTCTTCTCCACCTAGCAGGCCTTCAGGATCTTTTAATTTAAACGCAAGACCAATCGTTGTTGCCACTGTTGCTAAAGTAATCCAACGCTTGTTCCAATTGAGTTTAACTTTCAACACGCCGTCTTCTTTAAAAAGAATTCCATAAGACGTGATTGCTCCTGCATCACTCCCAGCTTGAGGCTCTGTTAAACCAAAACATGGCAACTCTTCTCCTGTTGCTAACTTAGGAAGTAGTCGATCTTTCTGTTCTTGAGTTCCATAATGAATAAGTAATTCAGCTGGCCCTAAGCTATTTGGCACCATAACTGTGACAGAGGCTGGAATAGAACGAGACGCAATTTTTTGGATCACAGCACTATGAGCTAAAGCTGAAAACCCAAGACCACCAAATTTTTCCGGAATAATCATACCAAAAAACTTTTCTGTTTTCAGGTAATCCCATACATCTTTTGGTAGTTCTCTGTTTTGCCAAATCTCCCAATCATTGAGTTTTTCACAAAGTTTTTCCACAGGACCATCAATAAAAGCCTGTTCTTTGGCATTTAAACTAGGATAAGCCTCTTTTCTGATTTTTTTAAAATCAGGCTTACCCGAAAATAGATCAGCTTCGACCCAAACAACACCAGCTTCTAAGGCCGTTCTTTCCGTATCTGAAATCTTAGGAAAGATCCCTTTCATGAATTGAAAGATGGGATAGCTTAAAATATGTCTTCGAATAAATGGCAAAGCAAAGATAAGGCCTATGCCACCTACAATAGCAGCCCAACACCAACACTGGGTGGCCCAGTAGACTAAACCAGTTGCTGCAATGATCCAAAACCAAAGCGAAACTCCAACGAAACCAAATACTAGAAATAATACGACAGACAGTAGTATTCCAAAGGGGACAAAACTTAAAACCATTCAATACCTCTTACTTTAATATAATCTATAACAAAAAAAAGTATAAATCTTTTAAAACTTTAACTTAAAACTCTCTTTTTAGTTGATCAAACAACAGTTATGGATGAAAATTATGACTTAGGAAGTGTTTTTACATACCTAACATTTTGCAAACCATTATAATTAACAGCTTAGGAGGCTCAAATGGCTAGAAAGAAAGCAGCAAAAAAGAAACCAGCAGCAAGAAAAACAACAAAGAAGAAAACAACGGCTAAGAGAAAAACGACTAAGTCTCGTGCTAAAAAGTCTAGCTCAGCTGAGTCTCTTTATGTTGCAAGCAAAGTAAAAGCTGAAATTAAAAAATCAGGCCTAAACATGGCTTCTGATGCTTTAGAAGGCTTAAACAAGCAAATCTACTGGCTAATAGAGCAAGCAACGACAAGAACGACTTGCAATGGACGTAAAACTGTTCGTGCACATGATTTCTTAGCATAACTCTTAAATTATATGTTTATATTTATCTAAGTCATTTTAGATACAAAAAAAACCTGCCTCTTAATGAAGCAGGTTTTTTTTAATTTGAATCCTAAGCCTATACCACCTAAAGCAGCCAGGCTTTAACTCTTTGGTTCAAAACCAAATTCATCTCACTTACTAGGTTTCACAACCTAAGCTTAAAGGATCATACAGAACATTCATGGTCATGCCAGCCTCTGGTATTGAATCAGCATAAAACCTTAAAAAATACTGGTCACCACCATCGACATACTCATACCCATTTAACTCTGGATCTGTAGGGTGGTTTGGATCATGTAAAGGCACTATAATGTCGGCCTGACCTTCTTTTTTAAAAGTGACTGATATTGTACTTACATCTGGCTCACAATTCAATGGATAAACAGTTGCTGCTTGCACAATATTAGTTGAAATCTGAGACAACTCTTCTGAAAAATCTGTATCCGTTATATCAAACCATTTGTTTTCTTCACCCTCTTCACCATCTTGAAATTCTGCATAATCAGCCCAAAAAGCTGTTTGCAAACCTGACTTCTTAGATATGGTGTAAACATCATAAAAGTAACTCGCTAAACTCTCATCTTCTAAGCCTTGTCGCTTAACATAATCAAGTACCGAAACAAGCCCCTCTCTTTGTGGCCACAGGTCTTCTTGTCCCGCAATCGGAAGATAATTCTCTCCAGACCCCGTTAAATAATTACGTCCGTTTCCGCCCATACCGTTTCTATTATTACCAAAAACTAATTCTATTTGATCATAATCAACAAGACCATCTCCATCATTATCTACTGGAGTGGTTCCTGCTAACTCTCTATCATAGCGCGAACCATCATTTTCATCTGAAATCATAATCACTGCCAAAAATGCAGGAGGAAGATCTTCTTCTGGTCCTCTGAGAAAATCGCTAAAACCAGAAATATTCCTGTTAGCAAAAATATTTGCAGGTGCATCTGGATGATTAGCACTTCTGCTTGCATCAATAGCTGCAGCTTTTACAGGGTCTTCTAATATAGATTTAGCCTCGTCACCAAATTCAAAAAAGGCACGCAAACTATGCAAACCTTTCTCATCCGCAATAAAACCATTTAAATTAACTCCAGTCGAACCTGCACCACGACCGTATGCCATAAATCCACCAGTTTGACCTTTATCAACACCTTTTGACCTAAAACCATACACATCAAAATTGACTCTAAATTTATAAATAAAAGAATCATAAAAACTTGGACTTCCTGGTACATCACTTTCTGTTGCAGATGTATAAGTCACTCCATTTACGACAATTGGAAAAGTTGGAGGTGGATATTCACTTACTCCCAGTTCAGTCGTAAAATCATCATCAAAGTCACCATCAAGATTAATATCATAACCATCAGGAAACTGAAGTGCTAAAAACAAAGCGTTGTCAGATGTCGCAGCTGTATCAAGAGCCGTAATATGTTCTTCTGTTAGGACTGGTGAACCTGTATCAAGCCCCCAAACTTGGCCACTATTTAAAGTGTTGTACATAACAGCATGAAAATCAGTGTTGTTCTCTTTATAGGCATAGTGAGACCAAGCCGCTGTCGATATTACTCCTAAATTAAAATCAAAGCCTTTATCTATAAAAGTTTGAACAAATGCCATCGCATTTTTTTGTACATTGCTGACATACCTACGCATACTAACAGAACTATCTACAACCCATATGATATCCATCCTAGGATTCACCTGCTCTGGAGCTATACTAAATAAGTCTGACTTGGCTGAAACTCCAATAGAAATATCTCCACCCCCACAACCAGGAACTGTATAAAACAAGCCAACTACAACAAATACAGAAAAAATAAATACGAATTTACTTAAAAAGCTCTTTTTTAAATTATTTGATTTTAGGTTCATAAAATCTTATCGGAACTAGACCTAGGTTATGTTAATAAAACTTAACCTGGGTCTCATTTTGAAACAGCACTTAACAAAAACTTAACTAAAGTACTAGGTTAAATCAGGTTTACCAACTTAAGTTTCACAACCTAAACTTAAAGGGTCATACAGAACATTCATGGTCATGCCAGCCTCTGGTATTGAATCAGCATAAAACCTTAAAAAATACTGGTCACCACCATCAACATACTCATAGCCATTTAACTCAGGGTCCGTTGGGTGGTCAGGATCATGAACTGGTACTATAATATCTTCCTGCCCTTCTTTTTGAAAAGTAACTGATATTGTACTTACATCTGGCTCACAGTTAATGGGATAGACTGTTGCTGCTTGTATAATATTTGTTGAAATTTGCGATAACTCTTCTGAAAAATCAGGATCAGAAATATTAAACCAATTGCTTTCTTTGTAATCTACAAATTGACCATAAAAAGGCTGTCTTGCAGAACCATTTGTAAATGAAATTGTATAAGTATCATAAAAGAAATTTGCTAAACTTTCGTCTTCTAAACCCTGTCTTTTTACATAATCCAGAACAGAAATTAAATCTTCTTTTTTCGACCAAAGGTTTTCATAACCCGGCTGACCATCCCAGTTGTTCCCTGAACCTATAAGATTTTCTCTATCATTATCATATTCTGCAGTAAGTTCAATTTGTCCATAATCTATAAGCCCATCACCATCTGCATCTACTGGGGTTGTACCGACAAGACTGTCATCATATCTAGACCCATCGTTTTCATCTGAAATCATTATCACCGCTAAAAAAGCAGGAGGAAGACCATCCTCCGCACTTCTTGAAAAATCACTTGGTCCTACAATATTTCTAGATGCAAATAAATCCGTTGGAACAGTTCCTGGATGAACTCTGACCCTCTCGGCATCAATGGCATTTATAAATGATGGAGTCGTTAATAAAGTCTTAGCCTCTTCACCGAACTCAAAAAAGGCTCTCATACTGTGAACACC